>CAYGTP010000010.1:0-37747 GCA_964352875.1 uncultured Candidatus Saccharibacteria bacterium | reverse complement strand
ACAAGTAGCTATAGCTTCAGATACAGCATGAGCTTGAGCTTTAGCAAGTGCCGTAGCAGGAGCACTAGCAGGAGCAGGATTTAGTTGTTTTTCTAATGAAACTGATAGCTCATCAAGACTTACTGGCTGGACACCAGGAGACGGTTGTAGCTGCTCGTCGTCAATTAAATGTGACCAACCTGGTTCGGGCACTGTCAACTTTTCTTTAATAGTAATCGGAGTGGGGTTTTTTATTCGGTCTTTCTGGCGAAGATTTTCGGCAACGGTTTGGTAATTTTCTCGGCTCACTGTTGCACTTTCTTTTTGAGCGGACGCTATGATGGCGGTACGTGAGTCAGCGGGTGCTACGGTATATTTTGGTTGTTGGGCGACTTTAATTTTTTGTTTGGTGTCAGTAAACCAGCCAGTTAATGATTGCCAGATAGCCGGCAGAAGGCGAAATCGTTTATGTCTGGTATCACTAATAACGGTACCAGCTTCTCCTGAAATATCATCAGTGATGTCTGAGAGTACCGATGCTTTACGACTATTTTTTCCGGTTGTAATTTCAGCAACCTCTTTTGATAGAGTTGTTTTAGCTTGGTCGGAAACAGTTATGGTTTTACCGCGTTTTCGCTTGACCGCAATCTGGGGAGATTGAGTTTCTTTCACTGCATTATAGGGTGGGTTTATTACAGGGATAGATTTTTTTTGAGCCGGAGCCGGATCTATTATTAGTGGCGCAGGAGATGGTTTTGGTGTCGGATTAGTAGTCGGTTGCGGAACAATGGCTGGGGATTTGTGTACTGGTGGAGTTGGCGGCTCTAATTCGGCAGCTGATTGTTTGATCAATTCAGCTTTCGGTTTTGGTTCACTTGGTTTCGCCCGCGCAACATCAGCTGCGTAGGTACGAATAGCCGGTAATTTACCCGGAGGCAGTTGCATATACTAGTAGTATCTCATACTACCGCTTGGCTCTCAGTGAGTGATACACAAAGCGCAGGGAGGCTGTGCCTCCCCGCGCTTTGTGTATCTAGAGGTTTGATTACGTGGTTGGCTCGGATACTCCTTTCTCGGCGGCAAAGTCTGGATTAATCGCTTTGATTGAAAGGCCAATTTTACCGTCTTCGACTTTACTTACTAGAACTTCTACTTGTTCTCCGAGGTCGAGGAGCCCGTCTACCTTTTCAATTCGGAATGGGGCAATTTCTGAAATATGAATCAAACCTTCGTTATATTCATCGAGTTTGGCAAAAGCACCAAACGGGGCGATTCGAGTAATTTCGACAGTCATTCGTTCACCTACTGCGTAGATTTTGGTTAACGATCTAATGCGCTCGGCGGCATTGCTTGCGCTGCCGTTTTTACCAGTAATGAAAACGGTCCCGTCGTCTTCGATGGTAATTTCTTCCACGCCCGTAGCATCTTTAATACCGTTGATAGTTTTGCCACCCCCACCAATCACGAGACCAATTTGCTCGGGCAGAATTTGTAGAGAAATAATCTCCGGTGCGCGTGGTGACAGATGTGCTCTTGGTGCTGGCATGACTGCTTCCATGTTGTCTAGTATATGAAGTCTCGCGGTGCGGGCTTTCTCTAAGGCTTCCCCCAAGATTGCTACTGGAACACCAGCCACTTTTACGTCCATCTGAATAGCGGTTACCCCTTCTCTCGTACCCGCCACTTTAAAGTCCATATCACCATGCTCGTCTTCTGGCCCTTGAATGTCCGTCAATACGACGTAGTTGTCTCCGTCCATCATAAGACCAGACGCAATCCCAGCAACTGGTCGGGTAATCGGGACACCTCCGTCCATGAGTGCTAATGTCGAGGCACAGACCGATCCCATTGAGCTTGAGCCATTTGAAGATAGGGTTTCAGATACCAGTCGAATTGTATACGGAAATTTATTTTTGTCTGGGATGACTGGTTGCAAGGCTTTTTCAGCGAGGGCGCCATGGCCGGTCATTCGTCGGTTGAAGCCACCAATCCGCCCGGTCTCTCCCACTGAAAATGGCGGGAAGTTGTAATGGTGCATAAAACGTTTTTTGTGTTCTTGCTCTTCAATTGTATCTACCAGTTGGGCCGCTTCAGGACCACCAAGTGTGAGAGCGGTAAATATGTGAGTACCGCCACGATAGAAAATCCCCGAACCGTGCAATACTGGAGAAATACCTCCCGCCTGAGCAAAGAGTTCGCGCACCTCGTCCATTCCCCGGCCGTCAGGACGAACACCAGTTTGGAGCGCACCAGCGTGCAAGAGTCTGTCGACTTGTTCCTCAAAGTACATCGCTGCTGCAGTGCTGTCGATATTGTCTTCGAGCTCATTTAGTGCAGCCAAAAAATCCGTTCGAACTGCCTCGATGTGAGCTTTGCCAGCTCGCTTAGAAAACATAGTGTCGTAAAGGGTGTCTTCCCATTCGTCTTGGAACAACGCTGCAACACTAACAGGTAGCTCTGGAAACGTGATCTCTTTTTTAGCCTTACCAATCGCTGCGATAACTTCAGCTTGGAATGCCTCTAGTTTTTGGTGGATTTGGGTGGCTGCTTCGAGTACTGCTACGATGTCGTCTTCTGCGATTTCATGTGCTGCTGTCTCAACCATATTGATGTTGCCATCTTTTCCGCAGGCTAAAACTTCAAAATCTAGTTTGGCTTCACTGCGGTCGAGGTACGTTGGGTTCATAACTATCTCGCCTGATTCTTGTCGTCGTCCAATTCGCAATGCCCCGACTGGCCCAGCCCATGGGATATCTGAAACACCAAGCGCGAGTGATGCACCAATTACCCCGAGTACGTCAGGGTCGTCTTCTCCCATAGCGAGTACTGTAATTACTACCTGTACCTCATTACGGATTCGGTTATCAAATAGCGGTCGAATTGTTCGGTCAACAATTCGGGCTGACAGAATTGCTTCTTCGCTCGGACGTCCCTCTCGACGAATAAATCGACTACCCAAGATCTGTCCCGCGGCGTAGAATTTTTCTTCAAATTCGACCGAAAGTGGAAAATAGTTTCCACCTGGGTTGGCACGCTCACTCATGACGGCAGTAACCAAAATCGCGGTTTCTCCGTACCGGACGAGGACTGATCCGTTGGCTTGTTCGGTCAGGTCGGTAAATTCTGCCGTCAGTTCTTTACCGGCGATTTCGACAGAAAATGATTGGCTTTGCATATGTGATGTATGTACTTAGGGTGAGCGCCGCACGGGTCAGATTTCAATAAGAATATTTTGAAACCTACAGCCGTGCGGCGCTCTGTTACTAACACCTGTAGCATAGCAAAGGGGGTGCGGGTCGTAAACGACCCGCACCCCCTATACTTTGACAACGGCACGTCATCTTATAGAATCGTAACGAACGTAACCAACAAGGAGAGGGCGCCATGTCTGCTCGTTTTTTGACGCTGGTTGTCGCGTACCTTTGGACCAATCGGTGGTCTGCCTTTTGGGATGAGTTAAAAGAGCATCGATTCTTTTGTGTGTCACGTGGTGTGTTTTGGGTAGGGTGCTTTGCATGTATTACGGTATTATTTCTCGAATGCATCAAGGAAGACCCTACAGGGACACCTGTTGTAGTTCGAGAGCAGCAGGTGCAAGAACGAAGTGAACGACCAACGAGACGTTCGCTCAATGATCTCAGACATCTTGCTAATGAAATGCGGGGTGACGATAGATCTGAAAAAATATTTGAGTAGGCCCATCCGGGGCTTGCCGCGAACACCGACGGGGCGCACTACAATCCAGTAGGAGTGCCCTTTTTTATTTCTACAAACCGTCAGTATCTGTCCCAACTACCTTTTGAATTTGTTTTCGTAAGCTTGAATTTTCTTTGCTCCCATTATTGCCGCTGCGCTCTCGCTTGTATCCGCCGCCACGATATCCAATTAGAAATTCGCTGGGGTTTTCGTCCATATCAATAAAGTCATCTACACTCTCTCGCAGTTTTCCAGATGCTGACCGACCAAAAGTAATAGCTTCTACTTGGCAGCCTTGGCTTTTTACGTATTCAACCAACGGGATAAAGTCGCCGTCTCCCGTCACCAGTACAATCGCATCAACTTTATGTGCGAGCTTAATGGCGTCGATTGCCATCCCGACGTCCCAGTCGGCCTTCTTGGCTCCACCGTAAAAAATTTGCAGGTCTTTGGTTTTGATTTCGATGCCGATCTTCTCAAGGGCCTCAAAAAAAGCTGATTCTTCTCCACTCTCGGTATTTACTACGTATGATAGGGCACGGATAAGCTTGCGGTCTTGGAGTGCTGCATCTACTACTGCACCAAAGTTTACTTTGGATTTGTAGAGATTTTTGGCACTGTGATAGAGATTTTGCGTGTCGATTAAAATGGCGACGCGTTGTTCTGGATGTCGTATTACTGACATATATAGTATGTGTTATATATTAAAAAATGAATTACTCACCTTCGCTTGAAATATGTACCGCAAAGAGCAATTCTTCTTAGTATAGCACCATTAGAAAATGCTCCGTTTGGAGCATTTTCATTTAGCGCTTAAGTCCGAGCTTCTTAATTAAAGCTTCGTATGACTTAGTGTCCTTTCGTTCGAGGTAGCGGAGGTGCTTGCGTCGGTCAGCGACCATTTGCAAGAGTCCACGCCGTGAGTGAAAGTCTTTCTTGTGCTTACGCAAGTGTTTCGAAAGCTCATCAATTTGCCGAGTCAACAGTGCCACTTGGGCTTCTGGTGAACCAGTGTCTTGATCGTGTCGCTTAACGTCCTTAATTGCGTTTTCTTTAATTCGCTTACTTAACATGAAAGTTGAAAAATGCGTCTAGTCACCCTAGATACGTCTGGCAACATAAATGCTACTGGACGGGCGCCTAGCCGCGGTTATTGCCCGCGAAGGTGCCGACACTATAGCACAAAAAATAAATTTTGCAAGTCATGACTTAAAAATCGGGCTTTGTCAAAATCTATATTTAGGCCAAGAATTCAGCGTGGTGGCGCGGTGTGATTTGAGTGAAGCCACCGGTGGTGTGTAGGTATTCAAGGGCTTGTACCAACGCGCGGGCTAACTTGATGTCATTAACCAGGGTGACGCCAGCGTCAACGGCTTTTCGTCTGATAGCAAAACCGTCACTAGTCTCTGTGTGGTCGTGCCGATTGAGGGTATTGATAACCAAGTCGACCTCCCCGTTAGCAATCAATGATACGGCGTGTGGTTCACCTTGGGATAGCTTATTGATACATAACGCTTTAACCTGATGTTCAGCTAGTACTCGACACGTACCGTGTGTTGCGTAGAGACGAAAACCAAGTTGGACGAGTTTTTCAGCATACCGGACAAACTCGAGCTTGGCTTCGTCCCGCCCGAGTGACAGCAGGATGCCTTTTTTAGGAAGGGTATTACCGGCGCCAATAAACGCATGGAGGAACGCTTCGTGTTTATTGTCACCAAACGAAGCGACTTCACCAGTCGATGCCATTTCAATGCCGAGGGTTGGATCAGCCCCTTTGAGTCTCGAGAATGAAAACTGCGGCACCTTGACTCCGACGTGATCGAGATCAACGGTATGGTACTTACCACTGATGTCGATGCCGAGGAATGCTTTGGTGGCCAAGTCGATAAAGTTGTACCCAGTTACCTTGGATACAAATGGGAATGATCGACTAGCGCGCAGGTTACACTCAATCACCTTGATAGAGTTGTCTCTGGCTAAAAATTGAATGTTAAACGGGCCGGTAATATTGAGGGCCGCAACAATTGCTTTGGTGGCTGTTTTGATTTGTCGCATCGTCTCTACGTAAATTTGTTGCGGCGGCAACATGACCGACGCATCCCCTGAATGTACCCCTGCGTTTTGGATGTGTTCGCTAATCGCGTAGATTTGGAGTATGCCGTTTTGTCCGACACCATCGATTTCGACTTCTTTGGCACCGTCTTCAAATTTAGATATCACAACCGGGTGTTCTTTGGATACGTCACCGGCTTTAACTAAGAATTTCTTTAACTCTGTTTCGGTGTAACAAATACGCATCGCCGCTCCAGATAACACATAGGATGGTCGCACAATCACCGGGTAGCCAACGCGCTTGGCAAAGGTAATAGACTTCTTGATGGTGGTAGATTCAATCCACGCTGGTTGGTCAATACCCAGGGTATCGAGGAGGCTGGAGAATTTATTGCGGTCTTCGGCTCTATCTATATCATCAGGGTCGGTCCCCAGCACCGGGATTCCTGCCGCTTTTAATTTGGTAGCAATGTTGTTGGCAATCTGTCCCCCCATGCTAATCACGACGCCATCTGGTTTTTCAATTGCGCAGATATCACGCAGCCGCTCAACGCTGATTTCGTCAAAGTAGAGCGAGTCACACATATCATAATCGGTTGATACGGTTTCTGGGTTGTAGTTGAGCATGATGGTGTAGTGTCCCAGCTGACGCAACGTTTTGACCGCGTTTACACATGACCAGTCAAATTCTACTGATGAACCAATGCAATACGGACCCGAACCCACGACAATGATTTTTTTCTGACCCGGTTTTGGTTTGGCCGGCAACACGTCGTCACTCGTGCCGTGGTAGGTAGTGTAAAGGTAGTTTGTTTTTGCGGGAAATTCAGCCGCGAGCGTGTCGATTTGTTTGATGGCCGGACGCAACTTGGCTTTTACTCGCATCTGGTAAATGTTCTCTTCGGTGACACCACGTAACTCAGCGATGCGTTTATCTGAGAAGCCATACTGTTTGGCCTCAGTGAGGAGAGTGAAGGTGAGCGTCTTGGCGTCCGCGATGGTGTTTTTCAGTTTATAGATATGATGCAGTTTCTCGAGAAACCAACGATCAATTTTAGTGAGTTTATAGACATCCTCAATAGTCATCCCCTCTTCAAAGGCTCGTGCAATCGCAAACATGCGTTTGTGTGTTGGTTCTCGGAGCGACATTTTCAGGTCAGGGGCATCATGAATATTGTCAGTAAACCCGTCACTTCCGATGGCGAGACAGCGAATGGCTTTTTGAATCGCTTCTTCAAAATTACGTCCAATCGACATGACTTCCCCAACTGATTTCATTTCAGTCCCAATTCGCTTGTCGACTTTATCAAATTTCTCTAAGTCCCAACGCGGATATTTCACCACCAAATAATCAAGTGACGGTTCGAAAAATGAGCTCGTCACTTCCGTGATGGCATTTGGAATTTCATCCATTCGGTAACCAAGTGCTATTTTGGCAGCGACAAACGCTAGTGGATATCCGGTTGCTTTCGACGCCAACGCCGATGAGCGTGAGAGTCGGGCGTTCAGTTCAATTACTTTGTACTGTCGACTGTATGGATCCAGTGCAAACTGTACATTACACTCCCCTACAATTCCAAAGTGCCGGACAATCCGAAGGGCCGCCGCCCGCAACATGTGGTACTCAGTGTTATCAAGGGTTTGTGATGGTGAGACCACGATACTTTCACCAGTATGTACTCCAAGCGGATCAAAGTTCTCCATGTTACAAACCGCGATTGCGTTATCGTCTTTGTCGCGTACCAATTCGTATTCGAGTTCTTTCCAGCCGGTTAAATTTTCTTCGACTAACACTTGCGGTGAATGCGCAAAGGCTTTGTCTAAAATTTCATCAAGTTCTTCCGCGTTTTTAGCACGCCCGCTCCCGAGTCCACCGAGTGCAAATGCGGCCCGGACCAAGACCGGATACCCAACTTTTTCAGCGGCGCGCATTCCAGCGGCTTTACTCTGGCAGGGGATGCTTACTGGGAACGGTATACCGAGGACCTGTAGTTCAGCGTTAAATTTTTCGCGGTCTTCGGTAGCGTCAATAGTTTTGATCGGAGTGCCGAGTACTGCTACCTTATGTTTTTTAAGAATTCCGCGTTTTTCCAATTCAATACCGCAATTGAGGGCGGTTTGTCCGCCGAATGAGAGAAAGATGCCTTGTGGTTTTTCTTTGAGAATCACTTGTTCGACAAACTCAGGCGTGACCGGGAGAAAGTAGACCTTGTCGGCAAAGTCAGGATCAGTTTGTACGGTAGCGATGTTGGGATTGATAACGACTCCCTCAATTCCCTCTTCCTTGAGGGCTTTGAGCGCTTGGCTGCCTGAGTAGTCGAATTCACCCGCTTGCCCAATTTTCAGTCCACCAGAACCAAGCACCAAGACCTTCTTTAGTTTTTTTGGTACGCGGTAGGTTGTGGCAAACATAGGCTAGCTAAGTGAATCAATAAATTCTTTAAATAAATACGACGCGTCGATTGGACCGGGGAAGCTTTCGGGATGAAACTGTACTGCTCGAGCCGGCCGATCAGTGAACTGGATACCTTCGATTGACTGGTCGTGTAGGTTTACAAACCAAGGTTTGATATGTTTGGGGAAACTTGCCGCATCAAGGGCAAACCCGTGGTTTTGGCTAGTGACAATGCAGTGTCCAGTGTCGACATCTTTGCAAGGTTGGTTTTGACCTCGGTGGCCATAGTGGAGTTTCGTAGTAGCGCAGCCACCAGCGAGACCCAAGATTTGGTTGCCGAGGCAAATTCCAAAGATTGGGAGCTTTTGCTTGAGGGCTTCGCGCACTTCTGCAATCAAGTCAGTATTCAGCTCCGGATTCCCTGGGCCATTTGGAATAAACACCGCGTCAAAGTCGAGCGCGCCTGCGGCGCGTTCAGCCATAAATGGATAGTTATAAGGTACTCGGATTACCGTGACATCAAACTGCAGGAGTGAGCGGATGATATTGAATTTACACCCAGTGTCTGGCAACAGGATGCGAATCCGACCAGTTCCGTAGGTGATCACACAGTCGGTTGAAACTTGTGCCACCAAATCTTCGGTATCGGTATCACGGGTGAACTTTTGCTGCCGAGCTTTGCTCGGCAGCGTTCCTACATAGATTTTCCCTCGCATGACTCCTTCTTCTCTGATTTTCTTTACAATGGCCCGGGTGTCGATGCCGCTAATGGCAGGGATTTTTTGATTAGTTAAAAAGGCGCCGAGCGATTGAGTAGCAGTGAAATGACTCGGCGTGTCTTGGTATTCCGATACGATGAGTCCCGTGACGTGTATCGCATCTGATTCAAAATGTTCTCTAAGCCCATCTAACGAAACGGCATTCCAGTCTGGAATGCCGTACGTGCCCTGCAAGGGATAGGTGGTAACGAGAATTTGTCCGCGGTATGACGGATCGGTTAAGGTTTCGGGATATCCGACCATGCCGGTATTAAATACCACTTCACCCTCTACCCCGTCTTTGGGAGAATAGCCAAAGCCGGTGCCTTCGTAGACGCTGCCGTCTTCTAGTACCAACCATGCGCTGTGACTCATTAAGGCCTAAGTATACCGAAAGTTTACTGAAGTGCAAAAAATAACTGTGAGATGGAATCGTAGACCAAAACAGCGGCGCCGTCGGCGCCGCTGTTTGTATATGTGGTTATCTCTATAGACAGGCTATCGAGCGTAGGTCGGAGCACCGTAATACTCAAACAACGCATCTACACCAGCCATATTGCGCCCAAATTCAATTGAGTCAAATGATTCCAGCTCAACGGTGATAGCTGGAATACCGATGCTAGCGAGCCAGCCTTCCGCATCACCAGTGATTGGATAGGCATCAAAGCTCGCTACCGCTCCATACTCACCAGCATCAGCGTAGCGTTGCATGATTTCCAGGGTTTCCGGGAGCGGCCCGTTGTTACACTCGCTGGCATATACATTGTTGGCTTGGCTATGCCAAAAGATGACGGCGTCAGGGTTAGTCTGCAAGACGTAATCACGGAGCGCAGCAGCTTCTGGTTCAGAAAATGGTCCTGTACCGGCGCTCACCACATTACCGCGCCACGTGCTCTCCGGTGCCCAGTTGCAATCAAAGTTTCGGTTGAGGTCTACCCCATTAGCATTAAACCGACCTTCAGCTACTCGGTTACTCGGATTCGGTACCTCGGTAAAAGCAAATGGTCCTTCAACCGGTACGACCGCGAAGAGTCCATCAGGGTTTAAGTTAGGAATGACGCTGACCATCGTGTTTTCAGGTAAGCGATCAAAAATTTCGCCAAACTCAATAAACTCATAAGCCAACAACACACTGTTCCATTCGTACCCACCGTGAATTCCACCTACAAACAAGATGTGCGTATCACCAGTCCCAAAGGTATGGACAGAAATGTCACGTCCCTCGACCGACGTACCGATCACTTTGGTTGAGGCGGTCGGTTCTGGTTCCGGCACTTCGATGATTGGTTCTGGTTCCGGTACTGGAGTTGGTTCTGGCGCGGGATCAAGCAATATATATGCAACGACACCGACTATCAGTAAGATCCCTAGTCCTCCGACCCACAATGTATACGCGTTACGGGGCATTATTCAGCGTAGGTAGCGAGTATAGCTTCGATGCCCTTTCGGTTCTTCTCCCATTCAGTGTCTGCATGTGTAGTCAGGAGTACGCTAATGGCTGGGATACCTTCCCGGGCAAACCAGTTAACCATGTCGCCAGTGATTTCGTAGAAGTCAAACTCTTCAAAGGCTGGGTAGCCAGATGCTTTAGCATACACGTTAGTAAGTTCAGTCGTTTTAGACAACACGCCGTTCTGGCAGTTTGAAGCGTAGACACCGCCAGCGGCACTGTAATACGCTACTACAGCGGTTGGTTTGTTGGCGGTAACATAGTCACGTATAGCGGCTGATTCTGGTTCTGAAAACGCTGCAGTTCCTCCACTGACGTCACGGTCTTGCCATTTACCAGTGGCTTGCCATTCGCAGGCGAAGTTTCGGTTGAGGTCGACATTGTTGCTGTTGAATCGACCAGGAATTCGCTCAGCTTCAGCTGTAGGAACAGCCGCTTTAGTAAATCGTCCGGTGGTACCGACGACTTCGTCTAAGCCATCAGGGTTCATGACCGGTATCACCGTTACTCGTACACCAGCTGGTACAGCGTCAGAATTATCTTCAAAGTAATCAACCAGTTCGTATCCAAGCATCGCAGTATTCCATGAATACCCCCCGTGAATACCTCCCACTAAAAGTATTTCCGTGTCACCGTCACCGAAATGATAGGCTGTTAGGTCATGACCATCAGCTGATTGTCCAATTTGTTCCACTGGACCGACCGCTATCGGGTCTTCGTCCGCCATGTCGTCAGTCGTGACGGGCTCGGTATCGCTGTCTGTATCAGCAGTGTCTGATACGTCTACCGTCGTGCCATCATCTGTTTCATTGATGACTTCGGTGCTATCCCCCATAAATAAGAAATAATATGCCCCGCCTCCAATAACTAATAATGCAATAATGCCTAATACAATGTTTTTCATATATAGGTAGTATATCGCGATTCAAGGCTCCCGGCTAACCGAGTCGTAGTTGGCGAAAAGTAGCCAAGTCAGGTGCTTGCAAGAAACGGTTATAAGTACGTTCATGTGCCAGATGGCTGGTGGGTGCAGGTCCATAATCATGACCAGGATAGATAATAGTTTCCGGTGGTAGTGTCTTTATAAACTGCAAACTGTCATATAACGCTTCTACACCGTGCTCATTAGTGCGTCCGCAGCCAGCTACAAACAACGTATCACCGGTAAGCAATTGTGGACAGTTGTTTTGGGACTGTGTGGCCGGAATGTACAAACAGACTGAGTCATCGCTGTGCCCAGGGGTATCAAACACGTCGATAACATACGGACCGATCTTCAGCGGAGACGGAAACGGCAAGGCCGTTTCCTCCCCTGCTACCGCCGTTAACCGTGCTACTCCCAACTCATGCCCATACACCGGAGCTTTTGGGACGTGCATAAGTACGTACTTATGCACGTCCTTCAGCGCATCAATATGATCGTGGTGCGTGTGCGTAACTACAATCATCTGGATCGTGAGAGCGAGTTCGCTCGCCACGTTACGGGCTCGCTCCCATTCCCCAC
Source organism: uncultured Candidatus Saccharibacteria bacterium (assembly GCA_964352875.1). GTDB lineage: Bacteria > Patescibacteriota > Minisyncoccia > Phycocordibacterales > UBA918 > OLB19. The sequence goes on along the minus strand of CAYGTP010000010.1, from coordinate 25,913 downwards.
ACGGATCAACATACGCAGCTACCTTTGATTCCTCGTCATATATAAGGTACGAAAAATTATCGTCGTACCCCTGAACTGCAATTTGCTGTACTACTAAGCCCATATTACTAATTATAATAGCAGTTCAGGATACTGTTGCCTGTGTAAATCGGTATCAAGTTCTGTTTACAGTTGCTATAATTACAACTATGGATAAAAGCTATGCGCACGAAGCTAGTGTTCTTGCTCGTGGGGAAGCGTATTACCTGGAACATCTGAAAGATAAGTTGCTCGCTGATTATAAAGGGTGTTATTTGGCTATTGATGTCGATACGAACGACTACCTAATAAACTCGAGCCGCGCAAAGGTAATCGAGTTGGCACAAGAGCGCTTTGACCACAAAACATTTTACCTAGTACAAATTGGCAATTTGTCAGAACCAACTACTAATTTTCGCGCACGTCACAATGTTAAGTGGTTATTTTCATAATAATTGTCCCTATACCAAATTGGTATTGGTTGGTGATACTGACCAAAAAGAGGTCGATGTATTAGTTGATACTGGCTTCAATGGATATTTAACAGTACCTAAATTAATCGCTGATACCATTGGAATGAAAAACACTGGGGCGGTCAGTTCGTCGACAGTTGCTGACGGGTCCACGTCCCCATCACTTGTATATCAAGGTAAGGTTGTTTATGACGGCTCTCGCACCGACGTTTTTGTTGACGTTCAACCAGACTGTAAGTTATTGCTAGGTATGGCTTTGCTTGAAGAGTTCGGCCTTACTTTGTATGTCGATGTCACGGCTAAAAAAGTAGAATTTAACAGTACTGGGAGCGTTGCTAGACCGGTGTAGTCAGTAAGAATCTTTTGATTTTAATCAATGCCTTTCGACGCATAGAAGTAGCGTCTTGGGTGGTTTGATCCATCTCGCCCCAGGTTTCCGTGTAACCGTCTGGAATAAAAATTGGATTCCAGCCAAAACTGTGATCCCCTCGTGGTTTACTAGCTATAGTTCCGGTCACACTACCAACAAACGTATGTATGTGAGTACCGTCGTGCAAGGCGTAGCAAACGGTTGCGACGGCGGTACGATTATCATTCACCAAGGCACAGAGGCCATCAGTGCCCAGTTCTCCTAAAAACCATTTGATAAGTGGTCCGGGGAGTTTGCCTAATGCATTGAATATTATGCTTGTATCTTCCACCAACACAGGCGTTTGTAACAATGCATAGGCCGCTTCAGCTTTTTGAATAGCAATTTCTGTCAGATCAAGTGATTGAATTTCCGAAAGGTCTAATGCTCGATGCTTGATTGGATAGTCTAAATACCGACTGAGCTGAGCGGCCTTGTTTGGATTGCTGGTGACGTACGTGAGTTGCATATTAACTAAAAATCTTCAGTAAAGTCCTCCAGTCGAAAATGGTTCGGCAGTTCCAACATCTGCCCGTCTAGGAGTATATTTGGTAATTCTGCCGGACTAAACCAACTCAGTGCTTGGCATTCTTCAGTCACGGTAAAGTCGTAGTCTTTAAATGCTACTCGATAAAAACAATTAGGAAAATGTAGTGATTTATTCATAACAAATATCTTATCACTCACTAAATAAAATAAGAAAGACCTGGCCGCGGACAGATCTTTCTCTGTCGTTTGCCAGGTCTCAGTAGTCAGTCTCGGTCTCTCAAATTACACTTTCTGGTAAGTGCCACTCGTTTCCATGCAACTGCCAACGAACTGTGACATGAGCGTCTGTCAACAGCTGAATTTTTTCCACTAGGAGTTTGAAAACACCACGGAATGTATCCACAAAGTCGGCAGGTAGTTCGTCGTCGGCGTTCACCAACTGAATCCAGATCACGATGCCAGATTGCATAAGGCTTGTTGGAACGTGACCGGTGATAATTGATTGTCTTGGGACTCGGATGGAACTGTTTACAATATGATTCCAACAACAGTTCTCGGCATCTGGAATCAGATGCGCTGGGCAACCAGATATGGTCATTGTCATAGCTACGGCTCGTGCCATATTCCCCTCCTTTTCTTGTGTGGGTATACTAAACTTTACCGGAAACTGATTCTTTTGCAAATACTATTGTTATTATAGCAATGCGCTATACTAATTTTTATATGAAAATCTACTCCTGGAACATGAATGGGGTGCGGGCAGTGCAGAAAAAAGGTTTGTTTAAGCCATTTATGGCGGCGCATCAGCCCGATGTTTTGTGTATTCAAGAAACTAAGGCTAAACCAGAGCAAGTTGCCGATGATTTTGCTGCATTATTTCCCGAATATGAGCAATATTGGCACTCCGCTGAGAAACCAGGCTATTCTGGTACGGCAATTTTTACCAAAATACTACCCGAAGACGTGCTGTACGGATTACCAAAAAAACTCATTACAAGGTCGGACCTTGTAGATGACTATGGTGACACAACCAAAGAGGGTCGAGTGCTGACTGTTGAATATGAGCATTTCTATCTCAGTACAGTCTATACTCCAAACGCTAAAGACGATCTTTCACGGATTCCAATGCGCCAAGCTTGGGATCCAGCCTACCTCGCATACATGAAACAGCTAGAGAATGAGAAGCCGGTCATCTTTTGCGGCGACTTTAACGTGGCACATACGGAACTAGATTTGGCTCGACCTAAACCAAACGAAGGCAAGAAGGGATTCACAGTCGAAGAACGCAGTGGGTTTGATGCTATGGTAGCAGCTGATTTTAAGGATACATTTCGATTGTTTCATGAGGGCAACGGACACTACACGTGGTGGTCGCACTGGGGGGGTGCACGCGAACGCAACGTTGGTTGGCGGATAGATTACGTGATGGCGAGCGCAAACTTAGTGTCGCTGATCAAGCGCGCTGACATTCATCCAGACGTCACTGGGAGTGATCACTGCCCCATCTCAATCGACCTCAGTATCTGACTTTAAATGACACGAATCTTAGATTAGTCAATATCACTGAGGATAGGGTAAATATTACGTTGTAAATTAAGGCTTAATTTACTTTTTTAAAACGGTGTCCCTTATAAAGGACACAGAAAATATTTTATCCCCAGTTATTCACAAGGCTGTCCTTTACACTACTCTGTAAAGGACATACTATTGTGTCAGGCCCAGAAAGGGCAGGCAGAGACTTCCAGAGTTCTGCACTGAAAACAATTCAGTTTAGAACTCTGGAGGTACCTCCTAAAACGATCTTTCCAAAAATTAGAGAATACCTCCAAAACTCTATGAACGTAAGTTCATATCCCACCTAGACCCTATCTTGATGTAGTGGTCGCACCGGGACACGAAATCACTCGTTCCTCGCTGCGACCCCTACATTAGATACAAATCACAGGTTAATAATTAATCAATAATGTGAGGGTCCAAGAAGAAGAGCCAAGCATATAGGTTAGCCAAGAAGAAAGGCGCCAACAAGGCTCGCACAGCCTCAATAAAAAGTAAGGCTCAAATAGAACAGAACAGAAGAAAACCGCAGTTCACATCGAGAGATACAAACTGCACACAAAGGCCTGAAGGCACCGGTAGCAAATTGTCTCCCACTACAATTAGCTTCCGATTCCTTCAGGCCTTTATTTATTCCTTGGCACATTACTTTAGTAAATGAGTGAATTTTTCACTCACTGCATGCAGATACCACTCGCAACAAATTCACTCATTTGTTGCGTGCTGTACTCAAGGAATAAATAAAGGCTATTAAACGTTGCAAATATCCGTTTTGCTTCGATGTTCATCAAAAATTCTCAAGAAAAGGTTATAAAAGTCACTATTTTTACTATATTCAGCCCTTCTGGCAGTTTATTTATTACCCGACGTTGTGTGTCCGTTCGATAGCCTTGATAGCGGCGGCTTCCTCTTCCGCTTGCTTTTCTTTGCCTTTATTAGCCAGAGCTTCAAGCTCAGAAATATCCATATTTAACAACAATTTTACTCGGTTATCCAGATGTTCTTCAGTGTTTTTCCCTGGCTCTTCCAACACCTCTTCCAACAGTGCATGCAGTATATATCCTAGTTTTCTCCCCGGCTTTTCCCCCGTTTGGGCCATGATTCTGTCTCCGTTAGTTTTAAGCAGCTTGACTGAAACCGGATCGCGCAAGGCTTGGTCCACCATGGCTTTGTATTTTCTAAACCGAAACGGTTGTTCTTTCGGGCGGCCCGTTCCGATGCGGTCACAAACTCGTAAATTCAATAAATCTTCAATATTGTCTTCCCCAATCCGAACAATGGTGCGACGCACGGCGGCTAGGGTGATTTCGTCAGGGTCAGCAAAAAACATGTGCCAACGTACGAGTTTCTCGACGCGTTCGCTGATTTCGCGCGGCATCTTGAGTCGGGCCATGATCTGGCGAGCCATTTTTGCTCCCACTACCTCGTGCCCAAAGAACGTATAGTGCTTATTTTTACCGCCGGTGCGTCTCGTGGCGGGCTTGCCGATATCATGCAAGAGCGCAGCGAGGCGCATATGGGTCGGGAAACCTTTGTCCGCGGCCGCTTGGCAGGTGCGAAGGTTGTGTTCATAAACATCAAAATCATGAATCCCGCCTTGCTCACAACCAATGCCGTCTTTGAGTTCAGGAATAATATAGTCCAACAGCCCCAAGCGTTCCAATAATACAATCCCCTGCATTGGCGTGTCTGAATCTAGTAGACGGAGGAACTCCGCTTGGATTCGTTCGGTAGAAATACGCTTTAAAATAGCGCTATTTTTGTGAATTGAGGCCATCGTATCCGACTCAATGGCAAAGTGTAATTCAGCTGATAGCCTGACCGCTCGCATCATGCGGAGGGCGTCCTCGATAAATCGTTCGTCAGGGTTACCGACCGTTTTTAGGCGTTTTTTAATGATATCTCCCTGTCCATCGAACAAATCAACCAGTACTTCTGTTTGGGGCCGGTAGGCAATAGCATTGATGGTAAAGTCACGACGTTTTAGGTCTTCTGCTAAAGAAGCACCAAATTCGACCTTGTCAGGGCGTCGATTATCACTGTACTCGCTTTCGGTCCGGTAGGGGGTGACTTCGACCACCTTGAGGCGCATATCGTTGGTTGCTTCGTTCACCACCCCCACGGTACCAAAATCATTATTGCAATACGTCTCTGGGAAGAGTCCAATGATCTGCTCGGGAGTCGCGTTGGTGGTGATATCCCAGTCTTTGGGGGTCTTTCCAATCAAGATGTCACGCACGCAGCCGCCAACTAGATACGCTTCAAAACCAGCTTGTTCGAGGGTATCAGCCACCTGTCTGACTTCGAGTGGAATCTTTGTATGACCAATCATGTGGCCATTGTAGCAAACTACCTGGCTTGGTGATATGAGACGAGCGGCACATCAAAGTGCTGAACCGACGCAAAGCCTTCGGCTTCAAATTGTTGAATGATGCGCTCGGAGAGTTCCATGCTTAAAAACTATAAGGTTTTTGCCAAGTGAGTAAACACCACAAGAAGTAAGGTATGACATCCAAGAAACCATGCGGGATGTTCAAAAAAACATGGGAGTTGGGGTTACCATGATCTACATGAATTTGTACGCCGTCTGACCGTTTGATAGCATGAATATGACGCCACCACCCAGAAGAACGGTAATTTTCATAACTATTTAAGAGTGCAAACTGCGGTAAAAAGTAGTCTTTAAACTGTTCAAAGTCTTTCTCATGGATAATTAGCAAAGGCCGACCGAAGAATGAGGAGCGTGAAACCTCATGTTTTGTTAAAACCGCCCACAACTCATCCGTTTTCATCGCGTTAGTATAGCAAAAGCGCGGCGGAGCATTCGCTCCGCCGCGATTTTGCGTGATGTGCGCCTGCCAGGACTCGAAACTTACAGCTTCAGTACAGGTTGTCGCTAGGTTGTTCCTTACGTCACAAACTAGCAGGCAACCTCTTCGAGTCGCGCCACGCTTTGCTATTGCAAAGCTGCGCCTGGCAGGCGCACACTACGCTCTGCTTCATGTGCGCCTGCCAGGACTCGAACCCAGAATAACTGATCCGAAGTCAGTTGTGATATCCATTTCACTACAGGCGCGTTTCGGTGAGCAGTACTATACGTTTCTTATCACTAAAACGCAATGGTATGCTGTCCGGATGGAACTCTCTGAACGCTACATTAAACAGTTAGAACAAGAAGGATTTACTCAGGTATATGAGTGGCAGGATAAGCCAGGAACAGTGTATAAAACCCATATCCACCTAGGTAAAGTCTCGTTATTGGTCACTGACGGCTCGATTGTGTTTGATAGTAAAGGGGAAAAGAAGGAGTTAAAAGCGGGCGAGCGTTTTGACGTACCACCAGGCGTCCCACATTCAGCGGTGGTCGGACCAACTGGCTGGATTGTCATTGTAGGAGAAGAGGTAGCTGGCGATTCGTAGTCGCTTTGGGCTAGGTCTATGCGGTATACTACCCGAAACGGTTATATGGAAGGATTTCGTAGTTTGATATTTATGGCAGTAAACGCTATGGTAGCGTTTTTGGATTTTGCTGTTGGGGTTTTTATTGCGGCTATGGTATACCAATCGGCTGGTCTGACTGCACCAATTTTAGCTCTGATTGTAGGGGGTATTTTGGCGTTAGTGCCTGATTTTGATATTGTGCCAACTTTGCTCCGTGGTGAAGTAGCTGACTTTGACCACCGACAAACTATATTTCATCGACCCCTGCTAATGATTCCTGTTGTCACCTATATAGCGTTTTTGTTCGGTGGTGAACTTTGGTTATTGATTGGTTTTTTGGCTATTACATGGCACTTTATCCACGACACAGATTTATCTGGGCGAGGACTACATGGTGTCGGCTGGCTCTGGCCACTTTCGCGGTGCCATTGGTCTTGGTATGGACCGCATTCGGTTATAGAGACCACACATGATCAATTTATCAAACAATACTGGGCTAAACCCACTCTACATTCGATGACTGAAATTGGTCTAGGAACTGTGTTGCTGGGTATTGTTGCCAATACGTATTGGTCCGAACCGTTATTTATTGTAGCGGTGGTTGGGTTATTGGGATTTATATTTCGGTCTGTGTGGGGATTGGCGGCAGTACAGCGACTGACAAAATAATAAGGAGATCGGTCTTGGCTTTGTGTAAGTCCCATACAACAGAGCTGATATGTTGATTGTTCCAAACTGAATAGTTGTGTTAGTATAATATATACATATTCTATGGTTCGAAATGAAGAAAAGTACCAATTAGCAACACATTATCGGAAACGTGGGTTTACGTACTCTGACATAGCCAAGCTTTGCCAAGTTAGCCCGGCTACCTTGAGTGCGTGGTTTCGCCACAAACGATTCTCCAAACAAGTCACCAAAGATAATACTGCCCGGGCTGCCAAAGACAACGCCAAGCGAATTGGTATGTTGAACAAGGCGCGCAAGGCCGAGCGGACGGCCCGCTACGCTGAGGCCGTCCGCTCGGCCGAAACCGAATACAAACACTATACAAAAGACAGCCTGTTTATTGCGGGAGTAATGATTTACCGCACTGTAGGCGATATGAGAAATGAGCAATTGATTAGGTTGGCCACGTCAGACACGGAGACACAACGCATTTTCTGTAAATTCGTTCAGGTTTATCTTGGTGTAGAAGCCGATGCGATTAAATTCTGGTTGCTACTCTACCCGACCCATGACGAGACGGTCTGTCAGCGTGCGTGGCAGAAAATACTCAAAGTAAAACCAGCTCAATTCCATAAAACCCAAGTAATTCAAGGCAAGAGCACGAAGCAACCATTGCAATTTGGTGTGCTAAATACTATAATCGGCAACACTGTATTAAAGAAAAAGCTCAATCGTTGGATTGAACTGGCTCTGACAGAGTTGTAACAGCATATTGCGGCCTTGGTTAAGTGGTATAACGGGTCCTTGCCAAGGATCAGTCGGGGTTTCGATTACCCCAGGCCGCACTGTAACGAAATAGCGCCCTTGAGGGCGCATATTTCGTCAGTGCGGCCAGAGCAAGTGCCATTGAGGCACTTGTGTGGGAAATCGAAAGCCGCGCAGTTTATTGCGAACTCGTGAGCAATACGAGCGGCCGTCCAGAAGTCTTAGTAAAATATGAGTGTGCGAAATATTTTACTTAGAACTTCGGGGATCATTACCCCAGGCCGCACAACAGTCCCCCGAAAGGGGGACTTTGTGTGGTCTGGAGAACGGTGCCAGCGCACCGTTCGTGGTAATCGAAAGCCGCGCAGTTTATTGCGAACTCGTGAGCAATACGAATTAGAGCGTATCCTTTGTCAAAAAGTGTATTGTCAATTTAAGTTAGCGCTTAGGCTTTTGAGTGCTCAGCATGTCTCTATCCAGTCAGGTCGTTCCACTGCCTCCCGGTCGCATAGTTACGAAAGAAATATACAAATGGTGTGTCGATGATGGCAATGAAGCACTTTACCAGTACTTGCCCAGCTATGATGCCCAAGAGCACAGAGGTTGGTAATACAGCATAAAAAGCAATCATGACAAATAATGTACTGTCGACGATTTGTGAGAGAAACGTTGAAAGATTGTTTCTCAACCATAAGTAATTCCCATTGCCTTGCCAGCCTTTTAACCAATGAAAGACATATACATCGACCAATTGACTGACGGGATAGGTTATAATCCCGGCCAATAATATGTTGGCGCTGCTCCACAAAACTGATGCATAGGCGGTTTGATTCTCCCAGAACGCTCCTCCGGGTACCGTAACGGCAAAATAGAGGAATCCAAGTACAAAGATACGGGTTATAAATCCAGTTAATACCAGAGTTTTTGCGTGCGTTTTCCCCCATACTTCACTCAGTATGTCGGTCGCCAGGAACGTCAAGGCAAATAGTGAAGTACCGACGGGTACACTTATTGTTAGACCCAAGATTGTAATATCGTAGAGTTTACTTGCAGTCACTGCGGTCACTACCAGTGACATGATGAATACTGTGATACAGCCGACGTAAACCAGCTCAGCTCGATCCGATGTCTTTAGTTGTCGTATAGATTGCATATGTTGGTCATTGGCGGGTTATTGGTAACACCAACGATTACGCAACATAATTACAATTTTAGCAATTATTTTATATAAGCTGTCATAAATTGCTTTATTTTTCCCTTTAAAGCGTATCTAGGTCTATAAATGACATAATTATTGACACATTTCTTATGCGCAGTATTATAGTAGAAAATGAATACGAATACTCTCCAGCGGACTGGTTTAACAAGCAAAGAGTCCCAAGTGTATTTGACCCTAGTTCATAATGGCAAATTACCAGTAGCGAGTTTGGCCAAAAAATCTGGTATCAAACGCGCCACTGTGTATTTGGTTCTTGGAGCTCTGGGTGAAAAAGGGCTTGTAAAGCAAGCAGTGATTGGAAAACGGACGTATTATTTGCCAGAAAGTCCGGCTAAAATATCACGTCTGCTCGCCAAACAAAAAAGCGAATTTGACCTAGCGTTACCAGCGTTAGAGGCAGTGTTTAAGAAGTCAGCCAAAGAACCAGAGGTGTTTTCATACTATGGTAAAGATGGAATTCGAAGAATTTATACTGGTATTCAAGACGAAGCTTTGTGGGCTAAGACTATCTTTTCACCGCAAAGTTTTTGCACAGTATTTTCTCACGCTGAAAGCTTGGCTTTTTCGGCACGATTTGCAGAACGTGATGCAATCTTACGAAGCTTACTGCCTGACGATGCCGTTAGTCGGAAATTAATTGCGAGCAATGCGCGGAAAGGTTATAGCAAATCAAATAAATTACTGCCAAAGACCTATACACTTTCGGTCAATAGTATCGTGTGGGGTGATAGTGTTGCTTTGATTTCGTATGAAAATCTTTTCGGTATTGTGATCAATAATGCTGAGATTGCTCGGTATTTTGAGAACCAATTTGATTGGTGGTGGAAAACTTTAAACTAGATAAGTGAGTGATGTAAATGAAAATGCTATAGTAGGCCATGACTGAATTTCCGAAGATTGTGATTGTCGACTATGGCTCACAATATACGCAGGTAATTGCCCGAACGCTGCGGGAGTTGGGCTACCGAAGTGCGGTATTGCAACCAGCAAAAGCGTCCGCATGGCTCCAAGAACGCGGAGCTGATGCCGTAATTCTCTCCGGTGGCGACGCCAGTGTGACTGATGCGGGGGCGCCTGGGCTTCCGCTCGGACTGTTGGAACGAGGTATTCCTGTTTTGGGGATTTGTTACGGTATGCAATTAATGGTCCATAGTGCTGGCGGTCGTGTCGACAGTACCCAAGCGCACGCGGAGTACGGCCCGGCTGAAGTGACGCCGGGTGATTCCCCGTTGTTTGCTGGCATTGCCGGTACGCAACTAGTGTGGGCCAGTCATCGTGACACGGTAGCTGTATTGCCGCCTGGATTTGTTGCAATTGCCGCCTCGAGCAAATATCCGTATGCCGCCATTGCAAACAACGAGCAGAAGCTCTATGCCGTGCAATTCCACCCCGAGGTCAGCGATACCCCGTGTGGCAAAGCCTTGCTTACTAATTTTCTAACCACGATTAGTCACTGTACTCCGGACTGGCAAGCCGAAGATTTGGTACAGGAGATCAGAACTAAGTTAACCACCACCGTAGCTGACAAAAAAGCGATTGTTGGGTTTAGTGGTGGGGTGGATTCAACGGTGCTTTCGGCTATTTTAGCCCCAGTTTTTAAGGATCGTTTGCTGGGTATCTGTATTGACGGCGGGCATCTACGCAAAGCTGAAATAGAAGAAGTTAAGAAGCACGCCACAGCGGCCACTATCCAGCTAAAAATTATCGATGCGCGAGCGGCGTTTCTATCTGCACTGGCCGGTATCACCGACGCCGAAGCCAAGCGAGCCGCCTTTCGCACGGTATACAAGCAGATTTTTGAAGCTGAAGTTACAGCGTGGCAGGCTGACTATATTGGTCAAGGGACTTTGATCACTGACTTAATTGAATCTGGTAAGACTGGTGGTGCGATGATCAAAACTCATCACAATACCGGACTTAATTTTAGTGCCCAAGAACTTGCCCCGTTGGATCATTTATTTAAATATGAAGTGCGAGCCTTGGCCGCCTCACTCGGTTTACCAGCTAGTGTCACCAACCGTCAGCCATTCCCGGGCCCGGGATTATTTGTGCGGATTTTTGGTGGTGAAGTAACCGCAGCACGCTTGGATATGCTGCGCGAGGCCGATGCGGTGGTCCGCGAGCTACTTGATGCCCGTAATGACGAGCTTCCCCCGATTTCTCAGTTGGTAGTCGGACTTGATTGCAGCCAAACGGTGGGAGTTAAGGGTGATAGCCGTGAGTACGGACACAATGTGGTTGTGCGGGCGGTTGAAACAGTCGACTTTATGACAGCGTATGGGGTGCAACTGCCGGCTGCAGTGCGTCGTGACATCACGGCTACGGTAACCCAGATTCCCGGCATTACCCGTGTCTTTTATGACGAAACCAACAAACCACCAGCTACCACCGAGTTTGAGTAATTACTGCTCAAACGAACTTAGTGAATGAGGGCGACTTTCTAAGATACCCGAGTTGGTAATGCGGATAAAGGTAGCATTTTCATGGAGCTCGGTGATTGTGCGAGCCCCCACATAGCCCATAGCTACCTGCAGTCCGCCCGTTAGTTGCTCAATGACAGCTGTTGTTTCACCGGTATATGGTACGAGTCCAGACACACCTTCCGCCACCATATTTTTTGCTTTGCCTAGATACCGATCGTTTGCAACGCCTTCCTCAAGGACACTACGTGATCCCATGCCTCGATATTGTTTATAGTGACGACCGGTTTGTTCGATTATATCCCCTGGTGAATCGCTCGTTGCTGCCAATAAGCCCCCCAACATTACCGCTGATGCTCCCGCCGCTAACGCTTTGGCAATATCACCCGAGTTTTTAATTCCACCGTCAGCAATCACCGGTACGCCGTGTGCTTTTGCTACTTCGGCTACCTCAAGTATCGCTGAAAGTTGCGGTACTCCAACCCCAGATACAATCCTCGTAGTACAAATCGAACCCGGTCCTATCCCAACCTTGATTCCGTCAGCAAATGCCACTAGTTGCGCAGCTGCTTCTTTGGTAGCGATGTTGCCAACCAACATCGGGATATTACCAAGAATCTCCTTGATACGTTTGGCACCAGCAATAACGTTTTGATTGTGACCATGAGCTGAGTCAATCGTGATAATATCCACACCAGCAGCAACGAGCGCTTTGGCCCGGTCTGTATCAAACGGACTGCAGGCAGCCCCGACACGTACGCCAGCTGCCTTAACCGCCATCACCATCACTACCTGTGCTTCTATTGTGTTGTTGCGGTGAATAACGCCGAGTCCCCCGCTCTTCCCCATGGTTATCGCCATGGCTGCTTCAGTCACCCGGTCCATTGGCGCAGAGATAATTGGTTGTGCCAGAGAAAAGTTTTTGGCACAAACTGTTTCTACACAAGCTTCTTTTGGCTCGATGTCGCTTTTATTAGGCTTAATGAGCACGTCATCGAACGTGAGATATTCTTCAAAATGTCGTTCCATGTCCAAGTGTAGCACAAACTAAAACAAGCCTTAAGCTGTTTCTTGTGGAACCATTACTTTCGTATCATTGCTACATAATGCTCCCTGTTCATTAAGGTTTTTGGATCGGTGAGCCGTTCAGTAAAAAGCCTGCCGTCTAGGTGGTCAATTTCGTGCTGGATTACCCGAGCGAGTAAGTGCGTAAAGCTGCTTTCACGTGAAACAGCTTTTTCATCAAGGTATTGTAAGGTAATGCGCTGCGCACGCCTGACTTGCCCAAATAGATTCCCCTGATTAACACTACCGCACCCCTCGTAACCAGTTGCTTGTCCTTTAGACGAAGCAACTATTGTTGGGTTAATAAAGACACGTACCACATCGGTTTCGGCCTGGCGATACTTGGTTTTTCGTATCTCTGTCACAAATACCCGGGATAACTCTCCTACCTGTGGTGCTGCTATACCAACAAGCTCTTCTTTTCGCATGGTTTCAATCAGTGAGGTAAGGAAATCTTGAAATGTAGGCGTTAGAATGGTTGCACGTGAAACACGTTTTGACCGTTGCCCGAGTCGTTTGTCGCCAATTTGCAGAGTTTCACGTGAAAGCATGCGCTCATGGTACCACATCCACATCACTTCATAAGGTTAAAATCCTTGCTTTCTTAACAGAAGACGCGTTTCACATGAAACAAAATTATAAAAAGGATTCGTTATTCTGTGCACATCTGAGTAAATCTGGGGATAAATCTGTTAACATGTGTATAAAGGACGTCTGTTTTAAGATACGTGTCTTTTAAAATACGTTGTAAAATATAGAAAAAGTACGTTTTATACTTAATGATAAGACAAATAAATGCGTTTCACGTGAAACATGCTGCAATCTGATAAAAAAGGTAAAAAGAACCAAATCGGCGCCTGGGGCGAGGCTATTACTGGTAATTACTTGCGCAAGCAAGGCTTTGTAATTGAACAACAGAATTACTTGAAAAAGTGGGGTGAAATTGACCTGATTGCCAGTAAATCAGATGCTGTACACTTTGTTGAGGTTAAAACTGTTTCATATGAAACAAAAGAACAGTTGCAGAATAGTGTTTCACGTGAAACATATCGACCAGAAGAAAATGTCCACCCGAAGAAGCTTCAACGGATGTACCGAGCGATTGAAACTTGGTTGGCCGAACGGGTCTATGATGGAGAGTGGCAAATTGATATTGCAGCCGTCCGGTTAGTTGAGTCTGAAAAATATGCAACAATCAAATATATTGCTAATATCATTGAATAGGTATGCATATACACTCCGGCACCGAACTACAAGCATTTTGTCAGATTAATCCTGATTGGAGAGTAGTAGGGGGTGAGTTAGTAGCAGAGTTTGCCTTTCAAGACTTTCCGGCGGCAGTCGCTTTTATGCAAAAGATATTTCAAGCGGCCGATGAGCACAATCACCATCCCACTATTACCAATACGTACAATAAAGTAAAAATTGCTATGCAAACGCATGACGCGTGCCGCGCTATTACGGATCGGGACACGAAGGTAGCCACCGTTATTAGCAATTTGTCCACCCAGTGGGTATCGGGTGAGGTTTTATAGTACCAACAAGTAGGTAGCTTCTGCATTGGAAGCACATACGAGCGCTGGCTGGGCGCACCCAGTCGTAAAATAATTTTGGGCGTCTTGTCTATTAGTTGCGTTGCAGGTAGCGTAGATTTTTTATAACTCTATGCTATGATGTGGCGCATATTGAAAGGGTGTTTCTGGACGAAATATTCTTTCATCATATTTCGGGGTGTAGCATAGTGGTAGTGTACGCGGTTTGGGACCGTGTGGTCCGGGTTCGATTCCCGGCTCCCCGACAAATATAAAGCGTCCTAGGTTTTTCTAGGGCGCTTTATATTTTCTCGATCAATGCTTCGAAAAAAAGTTCTACGGATTGTTTGCCGACGAGGTTATGGTTACAATATATAACTGAAACATCTAGGTCGCCAAGTAGGTTTGATTTGTTGGTATACTGCCTGAATGGAAATTTGGTTTTGGTATGCAATCATTGGGGCAATACTGGCCGGGGTTAGTAACTTTTATTTTAAACAAGCAGCAAGTCGAGGGTATAGTGCTGAAATTTTTTCATTATGGGGCGGGGCGATATCAGTCCTAATGATAGCAGTTGCACTGCTTATATATCCACCGGAGACGTACCGGTATGGTTTAGCTGCATTGTTGGTTTTTGGCGGAGGACTGTTGGCCGCATCGACCGGAATTATGAAAGTGTATGCGCTGCGTTATATTGATTCAACCATTTACTTCCCTCTATTTAAGTTATTGGCGCCAAGTTTAGCCATTATATTAGGGATAATGTTCTTTGCGGAACGTTTTACTTGGTATGAGTGGATTGGAATGACGTTGGGATTACTGGTTCCGCTATTACTGATAACGAATGCCGAAAAGAAAAGGCAGGCAAATCTTGTTGCAGGTTTGTTGTTGGTGTTTGTGACCGGACTTTTGTCAGCGGTGGTAGCTGGTTTAAATAAGTTTGGGATAGGAGCTGGCATCACTGTATTGTCGTTATTACTTTACGCTGCTTCGGGAGTATTGCTTGGTACTGCCGCTATTATGTTTTTTAAGAGCGGCGTACGACAGACCATTGATCGCATAAAATCTGACACGAGCTCTGGACTCATATTTGGGGCTGGGTTGCGTGTGCTTTTGATAAATATAAGTCTAGGGTTTACGTTATTGGCATATGCTACAGGTGGTTCACTTGGGATTGTGCAAACCATTCATTCTATGTATATATTGATCCCGATTATTTTGTCGATTATTTTTTATAACGAACATTGGAATGCTCAGAAAGTAGTGGCAGTTGCGTTGTCTGTTGCGGCTTTAGCGCTCTTGGGCTAAGTTGACGTATAGATTAACTAAAGTTAAACTTTAGCTATGAAAAGTAAGATCAAAAAAGTACCTAAAACATCTATTGTTAAACAGTCCAGTGTGCAGCGGATAATTAGGCATCATTGCCCCAAACAACGGATTATAGGACTCAAAGAGCTCCGGGAGAACATGGAAGAGTACATCAAAGCAGTGGAGAAAGGGGAGAAAGTGACGGTGGTACGGAGGTCTAAGCCGATTTTTGTTCTGCAATCACCGGACGACGACGATCAAGATGCCTGGGAAACCGTGATTGATTTTACTGACATCGAACCCAAAGGAGTGCCAATTAATAAGGTCATTACAACCTTACACAAGATGCAGTAACAGTATATGGTCGATAAAATTCAGAAATATCTGATTAAGTTATCGGGCCCAGAACGAATTAATTTGTTGTCTGTTTTAGAGCAGATTCAGTCTGGCCAATATCAACACTTGCATCCTAAGAAGTTAACCGGACATCAGACTTTGTTTCGAGTTCGAGTCGGGAAGAACCGAGTTATTTTTGACGACGATGGTAGTATGGTTCGATTGGTTTCAGTTAGTCGGCGCAATGAAAAAACTTATAAAAAATTTTAATATTTTATGATTACGCACTATTTTAGGACCCTGAAAGACGAAAATCTCAAAGAAGTTGAGGCGGTGCGGTCGGGGGTTTGGACACACGCGGTTGAGCCGACTGATGTTGAGTTGGAGCAGTTGGTGCGGGACTATGGCCTCGATGAGGCGATTGTGGACGATGCGCGGGACTTCTTTGAAGTCCCGCGCATGGAGCGGACTGGATCACTGAGCTACTTTTTTACCCGCTACCCGTTTGAGCAAGATGATGAAGACGTGGAGACCGCACCGTTGTTGGTTGTGATGGGGGAGTCGTTTGTGTTAACGATTGCACAGCGTCCGGTACCACAGTTTAAAAAATTCTTGAAAGAAGATTCGACAATTATCACAACTCAGAAGACCAAGCTATTTATTCATATTATGACAGCCATTACGCGTTCGTTTGAACGTGAGTTGGTGCGGTTGCGCCGGAGTGTGCACCGTGATAGGGCGCGGTTGCGCCGGATTGGAAACGCTGAGATAGCCCGGTTTGTGAATTATGAACACAAACTCAACGATATGATTTCCACTATCGTACCCACCAATACTTGGTTGCAGCAGGTCACCAAAGGCAACTTCTTCCAGATGTTTGATGAAGACGTCGACTATATGGAGGACTTAATGATTGATAATAGTCAGTTGGTTGAAAGTGCTCGGTCAGTTTTGAAAACGATTCAAAATGTTAGAAGCGCTACTGAGGCGATCCTCACCAACAACCTAAACTACACGATTCGGACGCTCACTGCGCTCACTATTTTACTCACGATCCCAACCATTATCAGTTCGTTTTATGGTATGAACGTGTCGCTGCCGCTGGCGGATCATCCAAATGCTTTTTGGCTCGTACTGGTCTTGGTATTGATGCTCATGTCTTTGATTGTGTATTATTTCCGACGTAATCAGTGGCTTTAGTATTATGAAACAGCAAGTGGTATGTATTCACGGGGCAGGTTCATTTTCTGATTATCAGAATTTTTTGGCGTCATTACGAAGTCAGCCGTTGCCACCACCAACCCTTGAGCAACCAAAACGTTGGCGGCACACACTGGCCGAGGATTTAGGAGAAAACTATGAAGTGCTGTTGCCAGCAATGCCCAATCGTGAGAACGCCAAGTATGAAGAATGGCGGATCTGGTTTGATCGACACCTTGAATTGTTGGGTGACGGAGTGGTATTGGTTGGACATTCCCAAGGTGGCTATTTTTTGAGTAAATATTTGGTCGAGAATGATTTTCCAGTTGCTATCAAGGCCCTGTGTTTGGTGTCAGCTCCGGTTGAGCCAGTTGATTTTAATGGGGAAGACGGGGGAGACTTTCATTTTGACATCAGTAAATTACCAAACATCGCGCACAAAACCGAACATATCCATATTTTCCACTCTGAAGATGATTTTGTGGTGCCATTTAGTCACGCTGAGGCGTATCAGGCAGCGTTGCCGAAGGCAACGCTGCATCGTTTCACCGATCGCGGCCACTGTATGCAGTCGGAATTTCCGGAATTATTAGCGGTGATTCGAGGGGTATAGGCAAATAGGGCAAAATCTATCGATTTTGCCCTATTTTACCACTCCAACACATATCATCCAGTAAGAAAGCGCCAGATGCAGCGTCTTCGTATATAATGGTTCCCACATGGCAGCACGGAGTAATCAGGGCGACATAGCGGAGAGCCACGAAACGCGTTTTTTGAAAGCATTTGAAGATTATAGTGATGCGTTGTTTCGACACGCGTTCCTACGAGTCAGTGATCGTGAAGCGGCCACTGATTTGGTCCACGACACGTTTACCAAGGCTTGGTCCTACGTGCGGGATGGTCACGAGATTGAGACATACCGTCCCTTTCTCTACAAGGTCTTGAATAACAAAATTGTTGACCTCTATCGCAAGCGCAAGGAGTCCTCACTCGACGCCATGTTGGAAGTCGAAGGGGTCGATGAAGGCAACTTTGATGACCTCTCAGAAAACACCGTCGAGAGTTTGGCCGCCACCATTGATGGCAAGCGAGCGCTCGAAATCATCAGTGAACTAGCGGACGAATATCGCGAAGTTATCATCTTACGGTTCGTTGACGGGTTAGGTCCTCGCGAAATCAGTACGCTGATAGAAGAGTCAGAAAATGTTGTGTCGGTCCGGATTCACCGCGGACTCAAAATTCTCCGCGAGCGGCTCGAAACCGGCCATATGCCCAGCCGTGGCCAAAAGAAGTAACTACCAATGAAACAATTTAGCGAACAATTAAAGAAAAAAGCTGACTCCATCCGCCTCAAGGCGGCTGAGCGGAATGACTTACGCGACCGGTTGGTGGCGTATATGGAGTACCATCCGTTGCCGACATCCGTTGCATCAGCCCCAAAGCGCATATTGGCCAAGGAAGAACTGGTAAGCGAGGCATTTTCTATCGTTAGTTTCAAGATTTTTAATACGTTGTATGTACGAAGTGCAGTGGGCGCGTTTGCGGTTGTGTTGCTGGCAGTAGTACCATTGGTGGCTGAACGCTCTGTCCCGGGCGATACCCTTTATCCCATTAAAGTAAGTTTTAATGAAGAACTACGCAGTACCTTTACTGGTTCAGGTTACGAAAAAGTCGAATGGGAAACTGAGCGGTTATCTCGCCGTATAGCAGAAGCCAGGTTGCTCGCTAGTGAAGGCAAGTTGACCCCAGAATTTGCAGCTGAAGTGGCCGAAGCAGTCAAAGAACATAGTGACGCAGCCCAAGCCGAGATTGATAATATTCGCGTCACCAACGCAGACGAAGCAGCTATTGCTGAAATCGTCCTGGCTTCTGCGCTCGACGTGCAGACTGCAGTTTTGGCAGCTGATGAAGAAAGAGCTAGTACAACGCCGAACGGCGCAGGTATTGTGGTAGCGGTAGCGACAGCCAAAGAATCTGCCACAGAAGATGCTAGTCTTATCCAACCATCGTACGCTGGGCTACGGGCTCGCCTTGAACTGCAAACTACCCGGGCCTCTGAACTCTTTGAATCAGTCTCTGACTATGCCGTCGACTCAGAAATTACTGATATAGAACGACGTCTCCAAGACATTGACCGTAAAATCGTTCATGCAATTGATTTAGCAGCTGCCACCAGTACCGAACCGGCAGCGGTTGGACTATTGCGCGAAGCGCTGACTAGTACCCAAAAGCTCATTGCCTTTATGACCGACATTGATGTGCGCGAAACCGTGGCAATCGATACACTTATTCCAACTGAACTAACTGCCGACGAACGCCAAGCTGCCGTGGCAGATGTGCTGGCAAAAACCAAAACCTTCCAATCGACACTTGAAACTGCACTGACAGACGAAACTCCTGACGCAGTTGCTGAGAAAATTGCGTTTGGTTTGACTCAGATTGAAACTGCACTGGCAACCATCGAAACCCTTGATGAGGAAGCTGATTTGACGACGATTGAACAGCTTGCGGCTGACGCCCATGCGCTGGCTAGAGACCTCGCGCTCTCAGTTGGTCAGAGCACTCGTCCAACCACTACTGCACCGATCAGTGTAGATGACGCCAGTACTACCGCCTCCACCACTGATGATGGTACAGAAGACGCGGTCGAAGATACTGAAATCGACGAAAATCTAACAGACGAAACAGACGAGACGAGCAGCACCACCGACGCGACCACGACACCTGAAGATTTGTTATAAGCCAGACTTCTGTGATAGTAGACGGCAAAGGCCGCGGAGCGAAGCTCCGCGGCCTTTTGGCTTAAAACGTTAAAAAATACGACCACCGGGTCGGTAGTCGTCAAATTTCAGCGCATTTGTTGTGGGTGGGGGAGCTCGACCGTCCCCCACCCCCCGGTTTTATGGGGTGTAGGCTATTGAGGGAGTTGAACTCCGCCGTGCAGATTCAGCGTGTGGGCTGGAACCCGAATCTCCGCCTTTTCACCTGCGATTGTGAGGACGTGCCCATAGACCGCAGCCCCTTCGAAGCCACTGATTCTGAACCTCCTCCCGTCCTTTAGATCCAAGATGTCCCCGATCTCGCAGATTCTGACGGGCACGCCGCCTTGTGTTATCTTTTTCACTACCGTCTCTCCCTCTACTCCTCACCCTTGCTGATACGATACCGGCCAGGTGGGATTTTTCATCATACAACTTGGCTAGTTTTAGTCAAATTATTTTTTCGCTGTTGAAAAGTATTTGACAAAAAATTCCAATTTGCGTATATTCGTATCAATGCATCGCGCAGATACAACCACCGCACGAATCGACAGCACGCATGAGCAATCATGCTTTATGCTCTTCGTCCTCGTGATTATCTCACTCTTCAGTGGGCCGGTTGGTGTGTAAGCAAAGCGAAGCAAAACTCCAAAACATAAACCTCCGGTCCCTCTAAGGACCGGAGGTTTTGTTTTAAGACGGAGTTGCAGTCAGTTCATTTACAAAGAATAGTTGCTCAAATCAGGGTTCACAACCCGGTGCCGGTGTCCAAGCGTCTGTTTGGATGCCACCACCGGGTTGTGACTTAAAAATTACACCCGGGCTGCACCAGGGAGGTGTAGTAAACCCATCAAAGGAGACGACAAGATGGGAATCAAAGACGGAGACGCCGGTATTGCCGGCGGAGAGCTAGGCTCAGTTTCGGGAGACCCGGCACTCAGTGCCGGGGGGCTGATAGAATGCGGCCCGGATACGCGGGAGGACACTGCTGCGCCCGAGCCCAAGGGCTGTGACGCCCGCTTGAAGGCCATTATCATGCCGCCTCAGCGCGGACCGGGTGGCATGTACGAGTGACCTGATCGAGCAACAGCGTTCGCGGCGCGCTCCGCGCGCCGCATCGAGCGGAGAAGCGGTGACTAACATGTCATCAACTTCTCCGCTCCCGATACCACCATTAAAATAAGCTTTGAATGGTGATACCGGGAGGCTTCGGCCAAACGGAAGAAATGATCTTTGAGAGGGAGGGAAAGAAATGATTGGTGAGCAAATACTGCGTCGGGCGGTGCTTGCTCAAGAACCAGAATTGGTGCCGCCCAAGTTGTGGTGCTTATTTTGGGAATATCGATGGCGTGGTCTCAATCTCGACCCCGCCTTGGCCTATGCCATCCTATTGCGGGAGGTTTCAAATGGATGGAAATATCAACAGGGGTGACAAGATCACCCATGCGGAGGTTCGCGAATACCTGGAGCGGATCTCTAAGGATCCAGTGACAGAGGCTGAGTGCGACATGGCGGTTGCCGCGTACGCAGCCGGGGGCTGGCTGCAAGTCTTCGACGTCTTGTTCAGCGAGTCGCTGTTGGACTGGCTGGCGGCGATGAACATCGCCGCTACATATACCAACGTGCAGAAGGCCAAGGAGCTGTTCGTGGCTGGCCGCACTTCCGACGAGGTGCTGGCAGCCCTCAAGCCTGATCCTAAGTTTCGCGGGATTCCCGTGTGAGGTCAAAAATGGACGGACAGATGCAAGTCAATCCGATTGACCGGGCGCTGGCTCTCTTGCCAGACCGGCGGTCACGGGATCGCCTCGATCCCCGAGTCCTTGAGGTGTTTAGGGGGCTCTGCCGTGAAGAGCGCAGGGAGGTCGTGTACCGCTATCTCAAACTCGAAACCCCGGGATGGCCCGCAGTGGAGCGGGCAGTTTGGAACGACGAGGTGTTGATCAGGCGGGTAATCAGGCTCCTCGACACGACTGAGGATCTGTGGGTGGGTATCTCGTGTTACACCAAAGAATCCCTCCTCAAGATTCTCCGCCGTCTGATCGAGGGCGGTTCAGCCTGGGAGCCGCTCCCAGCTGAAAACACCAAGTAGGCGGACGCGTAGGTCGGCTCTGCCGACCAACCCGCCCGCCCCAAGAGGGCTGTGTTCTTTCTGGGCAGGTATACCTGTCCCTAGTTCAGAGGTTGGAATCAGTTTGATTCTTATCTCTGCGCTGGAAA
This sequence comes from uncultured Candidatus Saccharibacteria bacterium, assembly GCA_964352875.1. Lineage (GTDB taxonomy): Bacteria > Patescibacteriota > Minisyncoccia > Phycocordibacterales > UBA918 > OLB19. Next base: position 4,039 of record CAYGTP010000010.1, on the reverse strand, counting down.
TATATTAATAAAACCATGCCGTATAATCAGCTGTACATGCGACCCAAAATACTTGGTATTCAATTTAGAAAAAGTGAAAAAACGCTCGCGCAAGAGCAAGCGTGTATGCAGCGCGAAGCTGGGGTTTACACTGACGTGGAGTTTGTGAGCGCGCTTGACGATACAATCGACTGGCAGTTCCCAGAGGTTATTATGGAAGGGTACCATGGTGTGATTCTTGGTGGTTCCGGTGACTTTGACTTTGATGGCAACCGAGCTACAGACGACCCAGCGCGCCAGATGTCGTATGAACTGCTGGGTAAATTGCGTTCACTGTTTCAGTATCTATTCGACCATGACATCCCGACGCTCGGGATTTGTTACGGGCATCAACTGTTGGGGGCGTTTGCCGGAGCACAAGTGAAGTACTCCGAGCAACAAAAGAAAAATCGTTCGCATGAAGTGAAGCTACTGGTAGATAAAAATGACTATTTCTTGTTTGCGGACTTGCCGGAATCGTTTCAAGCGCACTATGGACACAAAGACTCGCTTGACCGGATACCGGATGGGGCGGTGTTGTTGATGCATGGTGGTGAGGAGTGTCAGGTGTCAGCGCTCAAGTACAAAGAAAATATTTACACCGTGCAATTTCATCCGGAACTCAACTTTGCTGACATGGTAGAACGCATCAACAGCTCACCAGGGTATTTGCCGGAAGGGACGGTAGCGGCAGAGATTTTCAAAGACGAACCACATTCCAACACCATCCTGCAGAATTTCAGTAAGTTTGTGGCGTTGCAGGCGGAACACGTGGTACCACAGCCAGTCACCGTATAAGTATGCGAACTAAGTATTCCAACACTATGATGGCCATGATGTGCATGACGCGTCGGCTTTTGGGGTGCAAGGGGTAGTAAGGATACCAAGCACCAAAAAGGGCCGGCGCGTACGCACCGGCCCTTTTTGGTGCTGAACATCTATGGCATGTTTGGCACCGACGCGCTCCAGCATGGTGCTGGGGAGGGCAACAGTATATGGCCCGCATGGGTCACAACAGAGAGGAAATTCCTGTGCAGAAAATGAATCATGCTGCCCGCGCCGGGCTGCTTGGAGGTACTGTGAGTCGCCCGCAGTTGCAAACTGTCGGGCTCGAGGTTGAGGGGTGGGGCGACATGTCCCGCGTCCTTACCTCGGCGGACTGCAAGGTCAGCCGTACCCATGGCAACATCGAATGCGATGTAGGCCGCAATCAGGGAGAGTTGATCACTCACCCTTGCACCTCGCTGGCCGCAGCTGTAGCGGCGCTGCGGGAATTGTCGGCCGAGTTCCCGCTCCGTTTTCAGGTCTTCCGGCCCAATGATGTGCCGGGTAGGTTGGAATGGCTGCGGGGGGAGAAACTCGAAGTCAACGCCATGTACCTGGCCTTGGCCGACATGTGCAAAGCGTACGACCTTGACTTTGGTCGGGTGGTGAAGATGACTGAAATCGCGGGCTTGCACGTCAATATTGATGGGCAAGTTGACTGGATGAGTCCCAAAGGCTTGTTCGTGATCAACATGCTCAACCATCTGTTGCCGTTCTGGGCGGCTCAGATCCACCGTGAGATTAGTGACGGCAAGGGCCATAACTTGGCTTGGGGTGGGTACGCCCTTCCCGGTTTCTTCGATCAGTACGGGGTATGGCTGCCGACTCGCATGGCGTTTAAGAGTGCTTTCGAAAAACTGCCCAGACTGGTAGGAGAGGCAGCTGACGGCACGCTTGTCCCTTGGCCGGGAGAGAGACAGGAATTCGGCAATCGCCGGGACCACTGCCGGTGGTGGAAATCGGCTCGACCGAAGCCGAAGCCTGATGGGGGCTGGTATCTCGAGGTTCGGGGTCTGCCCTCGATGGGTATCGATCTCATTGAAGTTTGGGCAGGGGAGACCATTGTGCTGGTCGAACTGTTGCTCGCTTGGTTCGATGGGCATCAGCAGGGCAATCCGGTCAAGAGGATGGCCGATGCAAAAGTGGCCTTCCAGATGGTCCACAACCACTGGCGTTTCTTACCCGCGGCTGTTCCCACTAGAGAGGAATGGGAGACTGCCCGCGCGAGCTAAGACCTGACGCTGAATTGGCCAACAGCGCTCAACAACACAGCCGGTGGATGCGCGTTGCGTGACCACCGGCCAGACTATTACGACCGCCTGCTTGCAAAGGCGGTTGATTTTTATGTAATGCACCAAAAAGGGCCGGCGCGTACGCGCCGGCCCTTTTTGGTGCTGAACATCTATGCTATGTTTGGCACCGATGCACTCCTGCACGAGGTGGGAGATGGCAAAAGTTCACGACCTGCGTGGTCAGAAAGGAATCAATGTCATGAAACGTGAGTGTGGAGATTGCAATGTATGCTGCACCACTCACGGTGTAGTTTCGCTGCAAAAGAAGGCAGGGACAGCATGTGTGCACTGTACGCAGAAAGGTTGTGGCATTTATGCTTCCCGACCGCATGAGTGCAGGAATTTCACCTGCGCATGGTTGAGTGGACGACTCAAACTGACTGATGAGTATCGACCGGACAAGCTCGGTGCGGTGGTCGAAGTGGAACACTTCGGCACCTGCGATGGAGTATTGAAGGTAGTCAAGTTGTTTGCTGTCCGCGAAAATGCCTTGCAGACGCCGCAGGTAGAAATTTTCATGCAGCATTGGCTTGCTTGCGGTGTGAGTATCTACTTGTGCTCACGCGAGCCAGAAGTACGGCGCCTACTTGGCGTTGATCAACTCAGCTCGGGCGCTTTGGCTGAGTTACTGACATGGTTTCCAGACATTGCTGTGTCTTTGCAACGGTAGGCCGGCGAACGTTTCATACGTTCGCCGGCATCATCATTTATAGATATCTGGGCAGTTGCTTTTTTAATTTGGCGATATACTATTTCGACATGATTACGTTACAAAGCTACTTCTGGTGGTTTAGCATCCGAGAGACTCGGGGCTTACTTGTGATGTAACATCTACAGTACCAGAAAAGCCGCGGGTTTCTCACTTCGAGAACCCGCGGCTTTTCTATTGCGGTTCGAGCTAGGCTTCTAGGACACTATAATAGGTCTTATGAATCTCACTCGGCTCGCAATAAGGCAGCCGATATATGAAAGGGGACTGGAGAATGAACAGGGAAGTACGTTTGACTCCGGAGGAGCAGAAGCAGATCGAGGCGCTTCCGGAGGATCAGAGGCATTCCTATATGTATCGTCGACAAGAGGGCGATTCGCACCAGCAGGCGCTGCTGACCGCACAGCGCATCAACTGTTCTTGGTTCTAGACGGGGTTACAACAATGCGCTGAACTGACCCTCAGCGCTCAACAACTCAACCGGTGGATGCGCGTTGCGTGACCACCGGCCAGACTATTACGACCGCCTCTTTGTGAGAGCGGTTGACTTTTTTTAGATACGCTATATCCTGTCGATAATGTTTACACGCATTGCAAACGTTTGGTGGTGGACCAATTTCCGAGGATCTCGGGCTTGGTCGTAGTGTAACTACTCTGTACCAGAAAAGCCGCGGGTTCTCGGAAGAGAACCCGCGGCATTTCTGTTGTGATTCGAGTCAGGCTTCTTAGTAAAGAATCTCACTCGGCTCGCAATGAGGCAGTCGAAACATTCAGAGGGAAGGATAAGTAATGAACTATGCGTCGGATGCTGAAATCAGGTCGCTCATGAATATGGGAGATTCAGAAGACCGAGCCCGCTTTGTGGAGAAGGTAATCAGGATACTCCAGAAAATGCGGCCCAGTGAACGCCCGCGTAGCGGGCGTGTCCTGCATTTCTCAGACCACCTGTTGGCTGAGATGGCAAAAGAAAACGCTGCTCTGACCCAGGAAGTAATTGCAGCTGCTGTAGCCGCTGCAAACCTAGGAAAGTGGAGCAACGGAGGGGGGTTCGGTAATGTTTAAATCCTCGTATGCGAGGTGCGCGGTCCGCTATGGTGGTCCGCGTTTTCTTTTTTCTGTAGCGCTGATTGAGTCGCTATGGTTTGGGACGTGCATAAGTACGTACTTATGCACGTCCCAAACTCTTCAGATGTTT
>CAYGTP010000009.1:0-40438 GCA_964352875.1 uncultured Candidatus Saccharibacteria bacterium | reverse complement strand
CTTCCTTGCGTTCGGCTTTAGCTTCGTTTTGGAGCTTTTCGGCTTTGGTTTCGGCCTTTTCGATGATTTCCTGGGCTTTCGTTTCAGCGTCAAGAATTTTTTGTTTGGTATCGAGTTCAACTGACGATTGCTTTGAAAGCGCGTGCAGATACCGGACATAATAGCCAGCAGCGATACCAATCACCAGAGCCAACGCCAACAAACCAATAATCGGTAGTAGCGGCATGGTGTTCGGGTTAATAAGTAAGCAGTAAAACGGTCAAAACGGTGGGACAGTACGTACGAACAGTAGCAAATTGCTGGGAAATTGTCGACCAGCTAGCTGAACGCTAGCCGATGACCTGAACGAGGGAAATAGTGGCAGCTAAGATTGCTCCCACTGTTGTTGCGCCGTGTATGAGTAGAGCTCGGTATAGCTTTGCTTCAAAATATTCCTTGGTCACTAAGTCTTCTTTTTGACGACCTTCGATTTTTTTGAAAACTTCGGCCACTGCTTCAGCTTGCGGCTCAGTAAAATTTGCATTATGAAGCATTTTTACAATCGCGAGTGTGTCGGTAATAGTGTTCATATGTACTGTAACTATACTACAGTTTTTACTCTTGGCTAGAGTTTTTATTTGTACACTGCGTCGATGATACCGTATTGCTTGGCTTCTTCAGCATCCATAAAGAAGTCTCGTTCAACGTCGTTTTCAATTTTAGCGAGCTTTTGCCCCGTAGCTTTAGCCAGCATTTTGTTCAGCCGATCACGGGTCTTCAAAATGTGTCGAGCGGTAATGTCGATATCGGTCGCTTGCCCGTAAGCACCACCGAGTGGTTGGTGGATCATTACTTCAGCATTTTGCAAGGCGAATCGTTTACCTTTAGCACCTTGAGAGAGCAATAACGCTCCGCCCGAGGCAGCCATCCCAACTACAACCGTCGCAACGTCTGGCTTAATGTGGTGCATCGTATCAATCATGGCCAGGGTTGAGCTGACGCTCCCGCCCGGTGAGTTGATGTAGAGAAAGATGTCTTTCTTTGGGTCATCAGCTTCAAGAAAGAGTAGTTGCGCGACTACCAAGTTTGCCATGTGGTCTTCAATCCCACCAGTGACAAAAATAATCCGTTCTTTTAACAGTCGCGAATAAATATCAAACGCTCGTTCACCCATTTGCGTCTTTTCAATCACCATCGGCACTAATTGTGCGGTCGGCATTTTTTTCTCCATGTTGTAGTTTATTTCCATAAATCAAATTCCAAAATCAAAGTTACCCGACCATCCTAGCAGATGTCGGGCATTTTTGGGAGGCCGGCGGCGTCAGCCGCCGGCCTCCTGTCAGGTGCTCAGCACCGCGTCGCGCTCGCTGGCGTAGCAGAGGCAACGTCTAGCCGTGAACCCTAGTCCGATAATCACTACCAGTGTCCAGCCTGGCAAAGAGAAGTCCACGAAGACTTCGATAAGCATGCAGCCGGCGACAGTATAGGCGAGTGGGCACAGCGCCCAGGCCAGAGGCACCTCAGCGCTGTAGTCGAAGTCTACCCAGTCGTCTCTGTCTACGATCGCACGTTCGTAGCGGTCGAGAAATAGACCAGCCCAGTCTTCGACTATGATGACAGTGAGTATGGCGGCCGGTATCCAGAGCAGTCGAGCTCCCAATCCGTAAGCGTACTCCCACTGTAGGAAGATGATCGCAACGAACGAAACGATTGCTGCGATTGCCCAGAGGACGACGACAGCGATCAGTTCAAATGTGTCGCCGAGAGTGAGATCGTGATCAAACTCCATTTCCTGGTGAATCTGCCACAGACTGAAGATCAAGAAGGTACAGGCTGCCAGAGTCAGAGCGATGTTCAAGAGTTCCATTTCGGTCTCCCCCGAATTGTTGCGCAAGATCGTCCTGTTACTCACACTACGTCAAAACAGCTTATTTCGCAAGGTTACTTCTGCTCCTCAAGCAGTTTCATCACCGCTTCGTTCTGAAGGATAGATTCGACATAAACACGAACGCGGTTTTCGTCGGCATCTTTATATTGTTGTTTTAAGGCGTCAACTTGTTGGTCTACGGCCCCTTGGTTCGGAGTGACTTGTTCTACTTCGGCAATCTTGTTAAGGATCAGCTGGAGTTTAGCTCGGCTTTCGGCTGCTGGTGACCACTCTTTAATTAAATCGTCTTTGGTTTTTTTGATGTGCTCGAGGTAGTCTTCGAGTTTGAGATTGGCACGGTTTAGGTCTTCATTCATCTGAGCGAACATCTGTTCGATTTCAGCATTCACCAGTACTTTTGGCACATCAATGGTCGTCGCTTCGACAATTGTGTCAGTAATTTTGGCTCGGTGGTTGGCGGTTACTTCCCGTTCTTTCTCAATGGCCAAGTGTTCACGGAGTTTGGCTTTAAAGTCTTCCACTGATTCGAACTGTCCTGGTTGCCCGAGGGTCTTTACGTATTCGTCAGTCAATTCCGGCAACTCATCGTCAGATGGAGTAGCGTCTTTGTCTGCTTCGGCTTTCTGCGCTTCAGATTCTGGAGTGGGTAGAGTAGTGGCTTGGTCAGCTGCGGCTTTAGCGGCTGCTTTCGCCTGCAGACGCTCGTACGCAACTTTCTGACGTAAGATATCTTTGGTCTGGGTATCGATGTCTTCGTCGGTGACGTCGGTTGAAGGTTTGTCTTTATTAACACTTGCAGCAAGCGCTTTGAAATCTGGTAGATCAAACTTCGGTACAACGGCAACTGTCGCTGTAAAGCCAAGGGGATTGTCTGGTGCCAGCTTGGTCAAGTTGATTTGGGGGTAGCCAATCGCGTCAATCTTATGTTCCTTCAGAATCAACGGATAGGCTTTGGCAATGGCTCGTTCGGCCATTTCGCCCAAAATAGTCATGTCACCGAGGTGTTTGACGAGTACGGATTCAGGCACTTGACCTTTACGAAAGCCATCTAACTCGACATTTTTACCAAGTTTTTTGATGGCAGCACTGCGTTCCTTGACTAGTTCCGCATACGGTAGTTCACCAGTGATGATTACCTGTGAGCCCACTTCCTTCTCGACGGTAAAGGTTTTAATGATTTCAGAATCCATATAAATGTAAGAATAGTAGTACGGCGCTAGTGTACTTATGTTGGCAAATATTGCAAGAATTTAGTTCGCAAGTTCGGCTTCGATGGCCGAAAACTCAGTGGTGAGGAGTTCCAGGTTAGTGCCGTCGAGGTCAGCACCAATAGCATCTAATGAATTGGACGGACTCACTACTCGCAGGGCGTCTTCACGGGCAAATGAGGTGCGACTTTCTGGTTCAGTATTGACGGTTCGACTTGGTCGGCTAAAGTCGGTTGTAGTTTCAATGATTGGAGGATTGATGAGTACTTGACCCCAGCGATAGAGCCCGATCAAGAGCATCACGAGCAACACCGCTCCCGCCAGGAGCCCGATGATTTTTACCCAGTGGGGAAGTGTAATTGATGTGTCAGTTTCTGTTGCCATATTATTCATTTAGGGTAGTGCTACTGGCGGTCGTGTGGGTGGTCGTACTAGCGGTGGACGTATCGGTGCTGGTACTGGTGACTGGATCGGTGTCGAGTAGCTCCGTGAAGTTGTCCGGTTCGCTCAATATCGCGTGAGTGAGTCGAAGGTTGCCCAACACGCGTTGCAGTTGCGTTTGTAGTGACTGATAGAAACGCTGAGTTTGAGGCCACGCATCTGCTGGTCGTTCTGAGGAAACGAATGCTTGTGCGACCGCATCCGCTTCGGTGAGTTGCTCGGCAATCGCAGCCAGTTCAGCGGTCGCGTTACCCAAGGTTTCGTTGGCCACCGTCACGTGAGGAGACGGAGCTGTTTGCGCTATCCGTTTGCTTAGTCGATCAGCAATATGTTCTAGACGCCACTGTGCTGCCTCGGCTTTGGTAGTGAGATTGGTGGTCAGGTTGTTCAAACGCGTTTGCTTGGCGTCCATGGCAACAGTAGTCACTGGGGCTAGCCCTAATAACAAGACTACAATCAGACTAATTGAAATGTGTGCTCGCATAAATTATTACTACTGTACCATGCACACAGCCGCCGGGGCGTACGCCCCGGCGGCTGTGTGCATACATAATGTACTGTCGCTCCTTATCGCTTCAGATTCGGAATGATTTGCTTTTTACGCGACACAATTCCAGGCAATACTTCGACGGGTCCGTCAGTGGTGACACCGAATGACGCACTGATGATTTGCTGTACTCGTTCGTTGTACGTGAGAACAGTCGCTTCTTCTTTTAGAATATCAACGATAAAGAAGAGTACTTCGTCCACGTCACTTTCTTCTTTGGTGCAGGTATCGATCGCGTCAACAATTGTTGCCTGACGGTCCAATACTGTCGCTGGATTTGTTGTTTCTATTACCGAAACGCGGAGGTTGATGTCACCCAAGGCAAATTTCTTGCTATCCATATTAATTAACCCTTGGTCGGTAAAGTCGCTGATGTCTGACTTGGCGGCAAACATCTCAGCTGCGTACTCGCTGATGGTGACGCCGAGCTTAGTCGCCAATTTCTCAGCGATGTCTTTGTCGTGGGGGGTGGTAGTTGGACTACGGAATTCGAGTGTGTCTGAAAGAATGCAAGAGAGTACTACACCAGCAACCGAGTCAGGCATAGCGTCAGCAGCGTCTCCCATCAAGTCGTACAGCACACTCGCCGTTGAAGCCAACGGTCGCATGGTGATATTGATCGGACCTGGCGTTTCGATGCCCCCGACCAATTTGTGGTGATCGATGATAGCGATAATCTGCGCATCGTTGATATTTTCAAACAATTCTTGGGGGTTGTTGGTGTCGACAATCACCACTTCGTCAGTTTCGCTGACTGATTCCAACAGTGCTGGTGCACTGACACCCCACCGTTCAAGCACAAACTGAGTTTCCTTGTTCAAATCACCCAGTACGTAGGGAGTCGCGTCTGCTCCGGTATGTTCATTGAGGTACCACGCCCAAATAATCGCTGACCCCGTCGCGTCCGTGTCTGGCGACTGATGTCCAAATACTTTGATCATATATACATGTATCCTAACTCTTCCCCCGATAATGACAGTATCGTACAGCTAAAATTACACCAGCGCAAAATTTGGTAGAATTAGAGTGATGAAAGAAATGTCGAAACAGTTTTCACCTGAAGCAGGTCGCGAAACAGGAGAACCATATGGTGCTGAAGTTTACACTAAAGATTTCAAAGCAGATGATTTGAAGGAAATCAGTACTATTAATATTGATTCATTACGAGAGACGGGTCTATTTTCTCGAGAATCACATACCGAGATTCGTAATTTTATAAAAGCACAGGGTTGGACGGCATATATAGATGCTCTGCATAATGATCAGTACCACGGTATAGATGTGATTCAACATACATTGTACCGAATGGGAGGCCACGAACTATTACCTGATGCGGAACTTGATTCAATAACAGCTGCTAGCCCAAGTGCTTTTATCGAACTATCTCTACGTGCTCATAGGGAGAGGCGAGAGAGCGTAGATAGATTTGCTGAAACTGCAGACCCCAATGAACTTATACGACACTTGCGCGATAGAGATATGGTGTACTGGAATACAAAATCGCTCAATGAAAGAATTAATGAGATATCTATGCAGGCTGAGGATATTTATATGTATCTGATCGAGAAGCAGGCAATGTGGGAAGATCAATTTTTTAGTAATTATGACGGAGAAAATACTGAGCGGTTTATAAACGAAATGATTAATCTAGACGAAGAACAACTCCTTGCCCGTGTTTATGATGCTTTCAAATTGGATGCGCTATCAGAGTATGTTAAATCCACATTGGAAGACCCGAGCAATGAAGATGAGTGGCTGAATTCTGAATTCAGACAACAAATTTTTACCGGAATCTTCCCGTCCGAAATTGAGCTGGTAGATATATTTAAACAATCAGTCAGACAAGATGAGGCTTTATATGACAATATTCAGCAACTTGTTAGGCAAGAAAGCGAGGGTTCATTTATTGACTTGAAAGATAAACAACTCTCCGCTCAGGTTTTTCCAATATTATTTGAGCATGCAAAAGAAGCACATCCTGATAACCTTGAAATGCAAACTCTCTACATAAGTCATTGCGGTATAACTGCATTGAGTCATGACACTTACTTATTATCAAGCCCTCACGGCACTTCACTCGAGGTTATCGCTGCATTAAAATCAGACAGTTTAAATGAAGATGAAGTACCTACTACATCCGTAATTCATCATCTGGTTTCTCAATCTATAGAAGGTAATGATATTACTAGTAGAGGTATTGCTTGCGCGCTACTTTCTAACTGGGAGTATTTTCCGATTGAAATTCAAGAGGAAGCAGTATCGTATGGTTTTCAACCTAGTCGTCGAGATTCACACCACATAAAAATTTTTGATTGGGTGTTTGAGGAAGTAGAAAAAAGAGGGTATTCTCATATTTTTCCAGAGGAGTTTGTTTCAAAAGTTTCAAATTACTACACTAGCCAACTCGAAAAAGCGTCTTCAGCTGTTGAGTCAACCGAGGTTATCAATGAACAGTATTTAGATGAATATTTAACTTTTGAATATGGTCACAAAATTATTGACGTCGTCCTTTTAAATAAACTATTACGACAACTTACACCAGATCTTATTAGTCAGGTTGAGCAAAAGTTGAGCACGTCCTTTAGTGAGCTGGACAGCAGGGAAGCAGTATCTATTTTTGGATATCTAGCTGATATGTCACCTAAAGAATTTGATGAAGTTTGCTCTGTTTTTAATGTTGATGGATTAAATCCTGAATTAGCAAAAATTAAGATTCGCAGTTTCGTATCCTTGCACCGAAATGGAATGCAAATTGATGATCTAAGACGCTTAGAAGAAAAGGACATTTCGTATAAGCATGCAATATACAATAAATATGTTTGTTTGGTTGACTCTACTCGCGAATTAAAATCCATAGTAGACCGATCTCGAGTAAGTGCGGATACGGTAGCCCATATCAGCCATTCGCTATTAGATAAAGCGGAACATCTCATTGCATCACAATCAACTGATCAGTTGCAAACTATTGAGCAATTAGACTCAATTAATGAAGATGTACAAATGTTCACTTCAGCTTTTAAGACACTTCGTAGCGAAGGATTAATTACTGATCAAGAAGCGGTAGGAATCTTAAAAAATGCTTCTTTCGAATCAGTTTCAGCATTAGCCCTCTCTCCCGGTGACAGAGCAAGAATGCTAGAAATATTTGACGCCTTTTGGAAAAACGAACCAGTTGAGTTTAGTTCTAAAGTTCGTGCTAGGTTAGAGGCTTCTTTCTCCAAACCAGAGACTAGTTTTTATATACTTCGTCATGAAGGTATGGTTGTGGGATATGCTCGAGTGGACGATAAGGCTGACTCTCCTGAGCCACACATATATTTTGGCTCATTTAATGTCGACGGGTCATACGGGGGAGTCAAGATTGGTGAATTTATATACCGAGAACTTATAAAGCAGTCAATCAAGAAGCATGGTCGAATCGAGGCAGATTGCGACCCGAGATCAGATATCAGCAAATTCTATCTGCGTAACTTTGTAGCGACCGAGTACTATGTTGCTGAGGGAGTTAAACCAAGTTTGCATATCGTATATGACGTTGAACAATATGCCGGTACCGTGGGCGCGTCACTCAGTCAGGAGAAAATCATCAGTCACGCTGAATCAAGCAGCTATAAGTCTGGTGATCTAATCATTAGAGAAATTAATCTCGATGAGCCTGTGCCATTTCCTGAGTTTGAAACTCACCGCATCATGACTCGATACGTTGATGATAAAAATACTGGCAAGCTCTATGGTGTGTTCGAGTATGAGCGCCAACCTGCTCAAAAAGCAGCTTAAACTATTTCTCCACTGCTCAGTTCCCACAAACTCTCAAAAAGGTATTTGTGTGTGTTGGCAATGAATTGGTCGGTGATGATGATCCCCACCAAGTATTCACTGGTGAGCGTTACGTATGACACTTTGTTGTCGTAGATTTGCATAATGGTTTGAAATGGAACTACACCTTCAGTGGCAGTAATCAGCTTGGTGTTAGTTACCTTGCCGTCATACGATTTTAGAAATTTGCGCGCTTCTGGTGAATCAATTACTAGGCCACGCTTTTTCACATCTTGATCTTCACGCATGGTGGAGTATTCAGCATTGAGCTCAGGAATATACTTGGCAATCGCTTCAAGGTCGGCATAGGTAAGAATTTCTTCGCTGGCGGTGAGGCTATCCATCAAGACCTCCCACACGCCGTCTTTGCCTTCATAAAATTGCACGCCCGGCTTGCCGACGCTAAGGTTAAATAATGACGAAAGTTTGCCCGAGGTGGCGAGGAATTGCTGTTTGGTACGTTCAATTTGTTCTTTTTTCTGGTCGATAGCTTTGCTGATAGCTACTGGGTGTTTGGCGGTAAAGCTCGCGACTTTGCCGGCCGGATCATTTTTCTCGGCTAAATCAAGGGTGATGAGCTCTTCGAGGACTTTATAGACCAAAGGGCGAGACAGGGAATACGCGCTGGGGACAGCCTTGCTCAGGCTGCTCGCAGGAGACTCCCCGAGCTTCAAGAGCAGCTCGTAGAGCACTGCTTGCTCGGTAGTGAGTCCAGTTTCGGTGAGGGCTTGGGTGTATTCAAGGGCTGTCATGGCTAGTATATTACCATCTCTAATTGTATTTGTCACATGACAATTACAATAATATGTTGATAAATAATATATAAAGTGTTTAAAAACAGTAATAGCTCTTGGCTGTAAGAGATAGCTGTATACGTGTCTTGACAATACAATAAAACCCTGCTATACTCTACACAGTCAAGATGAAGAAGTTGAGAGACTTCCCATCAGGAGAGAGTTCATCACAGGGAATGAAGGAGAGAGCATCCCCGAGCGATTCGCCCCAGCACCACTTTTGGTGCCTAGGCACCAAAAGTGGTGCTGGGCGGTCACCAGAGCCGAAAGTCTGGTAAGCAAGGAATCAAAGGGAACCAGATACTCCATCCACCATTCGTTTGCACCGCTGCCGGCGAGAGGCCGCAAACCCCTCGCACCCTTGGTCAAGACTTCGAGTCGCCAAGAGCGCGCAGCACCCGTTATTCACCGAGTATGTACTCGGGAGGACATCGGCTGAAGCCAAAGCCCTAACCAAGCTTTTGCTTCAGAAATGTCCTTGCACCAGGAGAGAGGATGAGCAAGGAGAGCTACTCGACAACTACATATTCGATAGAGTACCAAAGCGAAAGCCAAGCACTGGGCTCTATCACAAAGCTGCCGGATGGAAATTCTGGTGGCACTACAGGGCGGCGGTCACTACCGTGACCACCGCCCCCGGAACGGCCGATCGCTTCGCGATCGGCCCTCCATGCGAGCACATCGGAGAGAGAAAAATAACACGCAATGTCATCATCACCTCCTTTCAAGGTGTGTTCGCATGGGGAACTCGGAGAGAGTGAACCAAATCAAATCCGCCAGTCATAGTGACTCGGCGGCGGAACGGTTGGCCCGATAGTCCAACCACTGCCCTGAAGGAGGGCAAGACCCGCCGCGACCGTGAGAGCGGCGCGGCCGCCCGCGGCGCCTCCAACAAGGAGCGCCGCCGGCACGAGAACCGCGCCCGCGCCCTGAGCGCGGGCGACGGCAAGGGCGGGAAGAAGGCCGCGTAGGCCTGACTCTCGCCTAAAAAGGTGCAGCAGCCACCTTTAAAAACCTGCTCCGTCTCGCACCACGACGGATTTCAGTGATGCAAAAAGAAGGGGAGACGTCATGAGCATGGCAGTCGACCTGCGGGGATGCGTTCACGTGGGACGCACCCCGGCCAAGGCGGTCCGCAAGGCCGCCGCGGCCAACGCGAGCTACCGCTAAGGTAGCTCGCACCGTCACCCTGCCCGTACCAAACGGGGTGACGTTAAATGGTCCGCGCAGCCAAGGAGGGCATAGCTGCGTTTGGTGGTGGGGTGATCTAAGGACTACAGATCACCCACCCATTTGAGTTTTCAAACTATGTTTAAACTTGATGTATAGTTTGAAACTTCAAATGGGTCACCGCAAGGAGCCCTGGATACCGCGCTGCGACGGACTCGCAGCACTGGCAACAAGAGGAGTTTGCCATGACCAACATCATCAACACCACCCCGCACGCCGTCCGCTTCGTCAACGCGGACGGCACCGAGTTCGAGGTGCCGCCATGTGGGACGGTGATCTCGGCCCGCGGGGTCGACGAGCCGGCCGGGCAGCACCCCTCGGGCGCGTCCCTGGTGTGGGTCCGGTTCGAGGCGACCGAGGAGGCGGTCGCCGCGATCGACCGGCTCGAGGCCGAGAACCCGGGCGCGGTCATCCTAGGCAGCATCATCGCTGCCCAGGCCTTCCCCGGCCGGGTGTTCGCGATGGTCGCGGCACCCGGCTACGAACGGGTGCCGCCCGCCGAAAAGCGGTTTCGGCCAGACCGGTTCACCACCTTCGGGTGATGGACAGTCGGGCCATCCACCGGGCGGGAGCAATTCCGCCCGGTGGCATAACAAAAAAATGGTTAAAGGTTCTAGTTTGTTCGACAGATGGTTATCTATCGAACATCAGTTGGAGGGCATGAGTCGTACTGCGATAGCGATTCGTGCGTTGCAACTGGTTCCCAAAATGAAATATGAGGGAATCCAGAAGAAAATCCGGCGATGGTCGCTGGATACAATGAGGAGAAGACTATGACGACCTATTCGATCCCCACCGAGAACGGCAACCTCGGCCATGCCACCAACAACCTGCGGGCCGAGATCAATCTCGGGCTGAAGCGGGGATACGGGGGCTTCGCGGAGGAGAAGGGGGATGTGCTGAATTTCCTCACCGACCTCCAAGCCGCGGCCGGGAAGGCGGGGGACGACTTCGTCCCCTTCATCGTGACCGACTCGGTCATCACCTACGCCTACCCGACGGACGATGGGTGGCACGCCGAGCACGAGCCGGCGCTCGTGCTGACGTCGGATAAATCGCCGCTTTACGCGGCCGACATGTCCGACGAGGAGTGGGCGGAGCTCGTCGAGAGCTACGCCGCCCGCCTCGGCGAGAGGTTCCAGCAGTTCCGGGTGTACGTGACGTACACGCGGGCGGAGGTGAAGATCCTCCAGAAGACCTGACGACATCGCGGGCGGCGGCGCAAACCGCCGCCCGCACCTTCCGGCAGGAAGCAAAACATGCAGGTTACGGTTTTGGCACGCAACTATATTTGGTTATATCAGTTGTGGCCTTACAAAAGTTTTTCATTCGCATCGCCTGAATGATGAGTTTTTGTGGGGTTGACCAAAGGAAAAGACAAGTCTCCCCAAAGCAACGGAGTCGCTCACTGCCAAAAGTGTGAGCAATCTGTCGGGAGAACTGACAATGAACTTCTTCAACGAACTTCTGGGCCAGTTCTCCGAGGCGGAGAATCTGGCCGGGATGGTCGCCGAGCACTTGCTCGGTATTTTGATCATCCTTACGCCGATCGTCGTGACCCTGGTGGTCCGGCGTCGGCTCCTCGCGCGTGGGCAGATCAGAGGGTCGCTTTCGTGTGACCTCTTCCTGCCCATCCGTCGCCAGGATGGATCGACGGTGTTCGCCAACCGGACGATTTTGATGGCGAATCTGAGAGACTTGCTTCCGGACGAGGGGGTGGTCAGCCATCTTTTCGGCGTATTCCGGGAGATGGAACGCGCCGAGCGGGCGAAGACCGAGTTCGAGGGGCGTCGGTATCACATCGGTATCGTGCGCCTCGAGCGGCCGGGGGTGTACTGGGGGGTGGCAGCGATGCTGGTGAAGCACCTCTCAGCGCTGCACGGCGAGACCTTCCTCGAGCTCGCTGCGCGGGGCAAGGCTGCCGGGGCGGACGAGGGCGCCGAGACGGACTTCGTCATGGCGCTCGTCTACGCCAAGGCGGCGAGGAATTGGTTCCCGCGCTTGCTGGTCGTGCAGAAGGACTTCTTGCTCTCGCTCCCCGAGCGGTGTGAGGACGACTTCTGCTACGCCCTCGCCCCGCACACCCGCGACCTGCCGACCCTGCAGGCCCTGGCGCGACTCTACATGGCGTGCGAAGGGGACCAGGGGCGGTTGGCCGCGGCGGGGCTCGTCGTCGCAACCGTCTCGCTGCCGACCGAGGAGGGCTGATCTGACATGAAACAGATCGGAAAGCTTAAATCGGGAGAGGTGGTGTGGGAGCCGGACGGTTCCCATTTGCGGGACCACCCGACGGTGCTGCCGCTTATCGATGAGGTGCTCGGCCGGATCGACTCCCATGATCGCGATGTGATCGTCGAGGAGGTCGACCTCGGTCGAGTCGTGGGCAAGAATATCCGCGTCAAAACAACCGGCGCGGATGAGATCGTCTACGCCCGCCGGCCGGGCCGGGCCGGACACACGCGGTTTGTCAAAAACCGTGCGCCCGAGCCCTGCTCGAGCGTGGTGGTGATCTTGGATCGCCTGGAGACAGGCGATTACGTGATCATCACTGCGTTTATCGGCTCGCGCTGCCCGGCCGAGCCGTGGGACGAGAAATGGGCAGATGAGACCTCGCTCCCGTACTGGCGCAATCATGCGCTCGTGTGGGGAGAGGTCGAGGTGATCGAGGGTACCGAGACCACCGAGTGCCCGTGGTGAAAAGGACGGGCGGCGACCGTGAGGTCGCCGCCCGCAAGAACAAATATTGTTTGGTTACTAGGCGATTATGGTGATCGCCCTATTGCTTGGCGGCACGAAGACTTTTTTGAAAAAAGTCTTCGTGCCGCCATTAATAGTTTGTGGAGTCCTGGCTACTGATTGATCTCATGGAGAGAGGAGATGAATCTATAGGTTTCTGGTGTGCTCCGCAACTGGGGGAAGGTGCATGAGGTGTTGCTTATATGGTACGAAAATCTCTCTCCGCCACGCAAGTGGCTTCGTACGATATGGTGACTTACTAAATTTTGTCTATGTGGTGCGCTCGCATCATATAGACCACTTATGTATTACTCCCCAGTTGCGGAGCACCGCAATAATGTAGGAAACCAGCCCGTCGAAATGACATGCGGGCCAACTAGGAGGACGTCATGTCCATCACCCATGAAGGCCCACAGTTCACGGGCGAAAAAAGTCTGGCCATGTGGGCGGTCGAAGACCGCCTGCCGTGGCTGATCGGTCGCCTCGGCCTCACGGCCGGCGCGATCTGCGGTTCGGTGCCGGAGAGCGTCCGGCGAGAGGTCATTGGCCTCACGGCCGACGCCCCGCTGCCGACGCCGCTCGACTGGTCCCACAACGGGATCGTCATCTCTCCCCCCGGAACGGGGAAGGGAATGGCGATTTTCATCGAAGCCCTCGCTCACTACGAGCGGGTGTTCGTCCTCGTGCCCAGCGTCATCCAGGCGCATAAACTGGAGGAGAGCATTGACACGCTCTACCACCGGGATGTGGGTGGCTGCCGCACGAGCCAACGGAAGGCTCCCGGGCTGATCTCGGTCATCACGACTGGGATCTTCCACCAGATGGTGAAGGATCGTAAGTCTGCCCTTTGGGCGGACGGCACGGTCTTGATCGTCGATGAGGCCCAGCGGATCCTCGAACAGGATCCGCTGACCGAGTTCATGGTCGGGTACGCCGCGCACTGCGGCGTGCGGACGATGATCGTCTCGGCGACGGTCGCTCCGGGCACTCTGCCCCAGGTCTACGGAGGGCCGGGCAAGCCGGCCAAGGTCTACGACCTCGAGGCCACGATGAACCCGGTCGAGCTCCGCAGCGTCCCGGCCCAGCAGGGCCAGGAAATGCGGGTTTTGGCCGAGAGTGGAGCGCTCGAGGAGGCGGGCAAAACGACGCTCGTCTTCGCGCCCGGACGTCGGCAGATCGCCGGCATCGTGCGGCAGCTCCGGGAGGTTTCGGCCAACCCGGAGATCGATGTCGATGTCGTGCCGGTCGCGGTGACCGGCGCACACATCGTCGAGGAGCAGCTCGAGCAAATCCGTCGCGGCCAAGCGACCGGGAAGCCGGTCGTGGTGGTGGCGACGCCGGGCACGATGGATAGCTCCGTCACCATCCCCGGACTTTCGCTCGTGGTGATTCTCGATCGGCGCACCCGCGTCGATTGGAACCAGTTCGAAGTGCGGGAGCGGTGGAGCGAGGGTCTGCCGATCAATCACATCTGGCAAATGATTCGCCGGGTGGGTCGGCAGAAGCGGAGCGACGGCAAGCTCGACCAGGTGGTCGTGCTGAGTCCCACGAAGCGGACGGACATCGAGGCCAAGCGGCCGCAGTTCGAGCCGATCGAGGGATGCTCACCGCATACGCCGCTTGAGGACTTGCTGCTGGCGGCGGTGTACCTCGACGTTCCGTTCGGAGATGTGCACGACTACATGGTCAGCACGTTTCCCGACTACGTGGTCGATGCTACGACGCATCGACTGCGCGAGGCGGGCATGATCGAAGATGTGGCCGATCTCGACGACCCGGATGGGTTCCAGCTCACCGACCTCGGGCGGCAGGCGATCGCTCTGCCGTACGAGTACCGGTGGAACCGGCTGGTGCTCATGGCTGAGGACGAGGAGCGATGGCGTCAGCTGATGCTCCTGGCCTCCTTCGGCCGTCTCGATGACCTCGAGATGTACGAAGCGGGCCTGAAGCGGCCGTCGGTCAAGGCCCGGTCGGAGCTCTTGCTCAAGCTCGACCTCGGAGTCACCTATGTCGATCTCGGGCACGACGACGAGCAGCGCCAGCTGGCGCGGGAGGGCGACCTCTCGTTCCGGCGGCTGGAGCAAGTCGAGACGCTCTACGCGCTTGGCTGTTCGGCTCTCGGACTGGACTTCCGCGCGCCGCTTGAGCCCGCTGGTCGGGAGGAGGACGAGCTCCTCGACTTCTTGGTCCTACGGGGCCTCGAGGTCGGGCTGTTCGACCTGTTCTTCCCGGGACTCACGGAGAAGGGGTGGAGCGATCCGCGGCCGACGGCCGACGGCCAGCTTCGTCGCTTCTTCTTCCCGGAAAAGCGGCTCGACTTCGACCGTTACCAGGCGGGTAACACCGCCGCGGTCGTCGGCGTGCCGACCTGGTTCACCGGCCGGAACGGCCAGCCGATGGGCAGCGTCGACGACGTTAGCTTCGTGCCGGTCGAGCTGGTCGCGGACCTGGTGCGGGAGCGGGCTGAGGCGGAGGGCTGGCTCGAACTCACTTTCTCGGCCGACGTGCGCGAGCTGTCGGCCGAGAAGGACGGCTACCGGTATGTGGTGTCCCGCATGGACGCCCAACCGGTCGCCGGGCGGCCTTACTGGTGCTCGATCGACCGCCACCTTACGCCGTACGTGAGGTCGGTGATCGTGCACTACCCGGTGCTCGACCACGACTGAAGAAAAGACCCACGGCGGCGCGCTTGCGCGCCGCCGTGGTCACCCAAAAAATAAAAAGTTCTGGAGTAATTGGTTAGGTATTCGAATGAATTTGGTTATACATTCGATCCTTATTTCTGCGCGCGAGAAGAGATGTCTGATCGTGTGCAGAATCAAGGAAACCGACCCTATGAGAAATGGGTCAAATATGGAGGAGCGTCATGAAACGCTTTATCTTCGCCGAGCGGCCCGTCGTGGCCGCTGCCATCCGGCTGATCAAGCCGGAGTTTGAAAGCGCAGAGGTCGTGGGCCGCGCCGGCTCCGACTTCGCGCTGACCCGGCTCGAGCCGGGCGATCACGTGGCGGGCAACGTCGACGTGCCGAGTCTGGCCCGGATCACGGCAGCCGGAGCCACGTACTTCGGCTTCGGCGTCTCGGCCTCACACGAGCGGCTGAAGGCCGAAGAGCCGACGGCTGAGCAACTCGTCTCGGCGAGCTTCAAGGGACGGCTGCAGGAGGTCGTCGCCAGCCGCGACGATGCGGCCCGGTTGCCGAAGATGGTCGACGTCTTCAGCAACCAGCTGACGGCGCAGATCTGCCACTTCCTCCACGAGGCGGGGGTGGAGACTGCCGTCGTGGACGAAGTCCACCCCTCCCAGGCGGAGGTGGTGGAGGGCTTGCGTCGCGCCGGCATGCGCGTTCAGGTCGAAGGCAAGGCCGGCATGGGGCGCCTCGGACGCTCTCCCAACTGGCGGGGTCGGACTGTGGTGGGGCATATGATGCCTCGTCATGCCACCGAATACTGCACCGCCGGGGCGCAGTATTTCCACTTCGAACTCCCCGGCCGTCCGGCGCACAAGCACAATCATGCTTGGACGCTCGATGAATGCCGGGACTTTGGCGCCACCTTCGAGAAGTACGACGTGTGGCGCTGGGGGAAATCAATTCGTCTCTTCGATCAGGGAGCGGACGAAATCAATCTCTAATCTGAAAGGGAAAAAAGATGGAGCTTGAAAGGTTCATCGAAGTCCACCTGCCGTATGCCTACGCGGTAGGTAACCGGGTGGGACGGACGCTTGATCGCGACGAGCGTGACAGCGTGGTCCACCTCGCCCTCGCTGAGGCGGCGTGGGCGTGGGTCCGGAAGCCGGCGACTGAGCGGGGAGAGTTTAAATTCTACCTCGCCCGGATCGTCGAGCGGTTGGTCCGCGAGGCGTCGACCAAGTCGCGCCGGCAGACGAGCCGCAACCCGAAGGACGGGCAAATTGCTCGTCTCATGGTCGAGTTTGCCGATGTACGCCAGAAACGCGCTGAGGCGCTCGAGCAGGGCGAGCTCGCGGAGCTGGCGGAGGTCGTTCGGGCGAAGGGGATTCCGGTGTCGCTTGACCGTCTGCGGGCAACGCAGGTCGGCTTTGCCGATACCGAGCAGTCCCTCGACTGCCCGATCTACGATGGAGAGGCGACGTACGCCGATACCATCACGGACCGGCTGGCGTGGCGGCTCGACCCCGAGGAGCTCCTGATCGCGAAGGAGGAACGCGAAGGGAAAAAGGCGGACCGCACGCCGTCGCTCGACCGTCAGCGGCAACTCCTCGCGAGCTGGATCGGGTGGCTCCCCAAGCGGCAACGACAGGTCTGGAGCTGGCACCTCCAGACCGGCCGCTGGTACCGGCCGCCGTTTCGGCACTTGTGCAGCCGCAAGTATGGTGGCACACACGGCACCGGCGGCGGTCTGGCGATTACGCCGGAGGAGGCGGCGTGCCGCTACGACGGGGGCATGGTGATGCTCCGGGCGTTCGCCCGCGGTGACTTCACCCAAGCCTCCTTTGAAGAGGTGGTGCGGCGGGTGCCAACGCCGCTGATCGAGCGGTTTATCACTACGCTCGACGACCCGCTGGCACAGTACGTGGTGAAGATGCGGCTTCTGACCACGTATAAGAGTAAGGTCGACAAGGGTGATGGGCGAGTGTATTGCTCAAAGCTCCGGCCGACTCTCTCGACGGTTGCCCGGGTCTGGCGCCAGCGGCTGAGCCAACGGGTGGGGCGCGAACTTACTCGGGAAGAGTCTGTTGAGTTGGTGCGGATTGCTTTCGAGCGGGCGTGCCGGCAACTGGCGGTAACGGTCGGGATTGCGCCGCCCGACGTACTGAAGAAGTTTTAAATCGCAATGGCTTTGTGTGTTTGGCCATAACAGAATACTCCTTTACTGATCAAGTGTGGCGGTCAACGCTAGATCAATTTGTCGGCAAAACTTTTCTATGAAGGAATTGCTAGGTTTGGTTACCCGTTCGCAAGATTTTGTTTGGTTACTTAGTCTAGCGGACTCTAATGGACTACTCATCTCTAGAGAGAGTGATGGGTGGTCGATGGAGTCAGCGAGGAGAAGCAAATGGTACAGACGGTGAAGTTTGAAGACCTTGTCTTTTCGGATGAGGTTGCGGCGGCCTGGGACACGTTGCTCAACCGGCTTGATATGGCGGTGACGCAGCTGCGGGCGATGGGCCGCACGATCCGTGACGGTGACATCGTTGTTACTGCAATCGTCGAGAGGGACGGTTCGCTGACGCTGCACGTCAAAATCAGGGAGTTCATCTCGGCCGCGTTCCCTGTGCCGCCCGAACATTGGGCACGGAAGCAATGAACTGTTGGTCAGCACGAGCCATACATCGTGCACTTTTTAGGACCCGTGAACCGCTCGTCGGTTCGTGAGTCCTTCAAGTCACAGGTTCTGTCGCCCACCTGTTTGAAAAGTGGCGACGTGTGGCAAGGAGAAAAGCCATGAAAGTCAAGATACCGGTGATAATCAACGCACGCCCCCGCCCGGCAGGGCTGCCGTCGGAGGAGGAGATCACCCTCCCCCTCCGGGGTGCCCGCGTCACGCGGGAGTGGAGACGCCTCCCAGGCGGAGGATCCAACAACGTCTACTTTTGGGGCGAGGAGGGACATCAGTCCCTCCTCGCCTCGATTGAGCGCACGACGGGTCCTTCCGCCGGCGTCCATCCGTACCTCGTGACGAGGTATGTCCTCGGACGGAGGTATGTAGACTTCGACGAATATACGTGGGGTCTCGGGCCGCCGTTTTGGGACATCTGCACCTGGATGTGCAAATGGGCCCTCGGCTCCACGGCTGAGCGACCTGACGGCTCGCTAAGCTCGAAAAACCTGGAGGAGCTGAATGGACTCCTTCAGGAATACGTGGAACCGCGGGCGGCAGATTAAATAATCCACCGCGAACCCGGCAGGTGGCAAAGTCCCACCTACTACGCCGGGGAGCACCGTGAGGGGTCGCGGTGTTGGTCCGAGTGGCCAGAAGAGCGCGAGCGCGCTCTTGCCTACTCGGACAAGGCCACAGCTGAAGCTGCGGCGGAGGAATTCCAGGCGAAAATGCCTGGATATACCTTCAAAGTCATGGCCATGGGAGGATGGCCTAGAAGAAGGTAAAAGTACTTTCCAAGAGCGGCGGCGCGACAGCGCCGCCGCCCGAAACAGTTACTCACAAACATTAGTTTGTTTGTGAATTCTAATTGGTCACTCATCTCTGGAGAGAGTGATGGGTGGTCGATGGAGTTTTTATTGATGGAGGAGGGTGAACGGTGCCGCGCGGAGGCGATAGCCTCGCGCGGCACCGTTCGTACCCACCCCGCAGAACTAAGGAGAGGTGTGCCACCGGCCACCTCTGGTCGGAGGCTTAGTCGCCGCTCATTTTCCTCTTGAGGAAAATGAGCGGCGACTACAAATCTCTCTCCGCACCTCACTTAGTTTTGCGGAGTGGGCAAAAATCAAACTAAATTGGGTACAGTGCAGAAAGGGGATAGTATTCGTGACATTTTGTCATGAATAATGGTATCATTTGTCATGAATATGATACCTGATTTGTCCTCGAGACAACAACGAATAATCGACCTTTGCAAACGATTAGGATCGTCTGCCTTTTCAGATATCTACGAGCAGCTTGGCAGTGACGTGTCGGAACGGACGATCAAGCGCGATCTCGCAGAATTGGTTGAGACCGGAGTGTTGACCACGCGCGGTGGTGGCCGATCACTGACCTACGAAGTACGCCTACCCGGACGATTTTTCTTGCCGATTGAAGCGATTCCGTATAATGAAATCGATCCAGACAGTCGTTCCGGCGTCCTTCCAGGCTATCAGTTTTCTTTATGGCAAGAATGGCCGGACACTCTGTTTAGTCAAGACGAACGAACCATGTTGGCGGAGCAAACTTCCTCATACCAAACCAAGGTTGCGGCGCAATCGGCAGACATTAGACAGCGTGAATTGGAGCGCTTTGTCATCGAGTTGTCATGGAAGTCTTCCCGGATCGAGGGAAATACTTACACGCTCCTGGATACGGAACTCTTGTTACGAGAAGGGATTGCTTCCAAGAGCAATACGAAAGAGGAGACACAAATGATTCTTAATCACAAAACTGCGTTTACGTTTGTGAGGGAAGAATTTACGAGTGACAAAGCGCTGACTCGAGCCCATCTCGAAAAAATCCAGTCGCTCCTACTTCTCGAGCTATTGACTGACGTCGGATTCCGGAAAAGCGCCGTGGGGATTACGGGTTCGAGTTATCGACCACTCTCTAACCAATATCAGATTATCGAAGCGACAGATCTCTTGATAGAGACCATAAACAACCGAAACAATGTCTTTGACAAAGCATTGACGGCTTTATTGGGAATTAGTTATCTGCAGCCGTTTGTCGATGGGAACAAGCGTACCGCGCGTCTGGTCGCCAACGGACTGTTGCTCGCAGGAGGTGCGGCACCGCTTTCCTATCGCAATGTTGATGAGTCGAACTACCGGGCGTCGCTGCTGGTTTTTTACGAACAACTGTCAGTGGTGCCGATGAAACACATTTTCACCGATCAGTATGTCTTTGCGGTTGAGAACTACGCGTGACCTTCCTAGTAGTTCCTAATTTATCTCCGAACCTCACTTAGTTTTGCGGAGTGGGCAAGAGTTTGTTTGACAAATGTTTGACATATGCGGTACACTAAATTACGTGAAAGCAAAACTTGCTAAAAAAATCGGTATGCGTGAATTTTTACGTAACACTAAAAAAATTAAAGCCGCGGTGGCTCGCGGTGAGGAGTTTGAAGTATGTGATCGCACTACGCCAGTGTTTCGGATTGTGCCCGCAGTTACCACACACGGTAAAAAATACACCTTTGATGATTTGATGAAACTAAAATTTCACTCTGGCCAAAATAACTTATCTCAGTCCGTTGATGATATCGTGTATGGCAACTAAACGGAGCCGAATTTTTGATACGAATATATGGGTTGCGTATTTTGACGAAGATGACAGTACGCACAATCGAGCGATACAGATGATAGACAACGATCGATTACGGAGCGTTCTCCCTGAGTATGTGTTCCTCGAACTGTGTACTGTACTGAAAAAGCGCACCAACCATGAGTTTGTGTCTCGCGTCGTCGACCTCCTCTGCAATACTGAAGCAGTTACGCTGCTGTCGAGCACTGAGTATTTTAGTGAGACGGTATCGCTGTTTCAAACGTTAGACGAGCCGCACCTATCGTTTGTTGATGTGTCGCTCGTGGTGCTGTCGCGTAACTACGAAGTGATGACGTTTGACACAAAGCTGCAACGTGCAATCAAACACGCCCGCCCGCTTTAGTCGTGACTGTGTCGCCGAACCTCACTTAGTTTTGCGGGGTGGGAGTTGGTCGAGGGCGAGGTAGAAATGTAAAACCAATAAAAGCGACTCTTGTCACGGACAATGCTATTATTTGACAATAACACCTTTCTACAAGGCAATATGTCATTTGGTAATAAAGAGCTAACAAGCAAGCGACTCCCTGTTCAGGATCATTGGAATGAAAATGATGTGTACAGTAACGAAGCGATTCCTGAAGCAATCTTAGAAATCGCCGATACTCCGGAACATCTAGTCCAGTATGTCATGCAGAGATCCGCTCTTGGGGAAGGTTTAGCTTTGGCTTTGTCCTCGCGTTTTGTTCATATAAATAGAGAAGAAAATTTCACACGTTCCCTGGAGATTTTTGCACAAGTTCTTCTCGACCCCTCGCATTCGGTGCAAGAGAAGCTACGATTCGTTTCATTTCTTTCTATTGTGTACGACGATCTTAAGGAGGAAGTGATGGACAGGGATTACTACAGTCTCGCTTACTCTGAGGAAGAAATCAACGATCAGCCAGAGATAAAAGAAGCACTTTCGAAAATCTATGCTTCATACGATTCGTTTCTCTCTTTTGTTGACACTCTGACACACAACACAAAGCTCAACTACTTTATTCATGTGTACCTCAAACGGGTCTTTCGAAAGGACTCTTTTATAGAAACAAAAGAAACGAGCAGAGAAAAATTTTCTCACGAGTTGGTTGAATGCAAAGATGGAACTTTTCTGATCAACAGTAACGAGCGCATAATTTTGGACGCTACCAGCAGTGCTTCTATCGTTAAACTCCGCCAGATTAGAAACTTTTTTTCGGCTGACCCGAATGCTCCATTGCCAGGTTTTTTATCTCGGCAGATGGTTGCTGCAGCAAAGAAAGAAATACAAGATGTGGGAGCGTTCCACTGGCCATTTATGGATGAGATTATTGGAGAGTACAACCGGATGGTTAAAGACATCCGAGCTCTGAATAGCAGTAATGTAACTGATGTAAAAAAAGGAAGTAAAGTGCAATCAGGTGTGAACGCTCTTCTGAGCCCTATTTTTTTAGATCTTGCCGAATCACAATTCAATATTACACTTCGTGCCCTCACTTTTAATGAAGCGCAACACTTTTTAAGTTTCCTTCAACATACAACAGTCGGTGAAGTTGAAACGATTAAAAGCTTCGCTGCACAGCACGGCGTTTCAGGTATGCGAATGTTCCTTTCTCTCGAACGCGGCGGCATTAGCGGAGATCAGATTGTTGGTTTTGGGAATAGTGCAGAAAACGCCGCCGAAATTTTCCAGTACTACGGACAGTTGCTTGATCGATCAGACCAAGCCGAAATGATCGTCCGTAACGAGTTTAATGGCGAGGCCGACTTGGAACTTGTCGTCGCCGAAGTGCGGCAACTCATTTTGGAACGTGCGCACAAAACCCTTCTCAAAGCGATTGCTGAAGATAAGCATCAAGATGTTCTCGGAGTCATTCAGTCAGCCAACGTGGATTCGGTAGGGATCGCAGAATCATACCTCGCCTTAAAAAAGGCCGGTCTTGTACAAACTATCGACGGCATGCGTTCTATTAAGAAGGAGCAGTATTCGCGTGAAGACCTGCAGGGAAACCCCGACCTCATGGAAAACATCGCCGCGCTGTTTCATGAACGGTGCACGGAAGCTGACGCGCTAGCGCGCCTCGCGCTACTTGAAGAACATATGGCGCAGCCCGGTTCCCGCCTGACGGTCGAGTGGCTCCATGGTCGCGTCATTGCGACGCTTTTGACTGAAGAACGACCGGACGGGAGCGTCTACATTGGTTCATTAAATGCAACCGGCGACCACCATTTGCAGGCTCTCAAAATCGGTTCCTCGCTGCTTGGGCCGGTGGTAGAACGATACGCGACAGCCGGCAAAACCATAGAAGCGACGTCGCTTTTTAGCACTGCTGCCTCGTACATCAACGCCTACGGGTTCGTTGCGGTTGAACGGCTACCGGACAACCAGTCGACGGGTGAAGGCCGCGTACGCCTGCTCCGCAACGACACGTGGCCGCTTCAATCAAAAACCATGAAGCGTTCAGACGTGCTGCAGCTACTCGAACAACCCGCCGCCGACCAACATATACTGATCCGCAAAGCTGAAGACGCAATCGAAATCCCGCCGGAACTGCAGCATGGGTATGTGCTTACTCGTCGCCTTTCGTATCGTGGGGCTGAGTACGATGTGCTAGAACGGTTTACGCCGCCGGCGTAGTGAATTCCTTTGCTGAGTTCCAGTGTGACTCAAACAAAAAACGGTGCAACGTATACAGTGTGTGGTCGTGGAGAGTGGTGGTAGTGAGGAGGCCTTTGGTGAACGTGATGTAGCACACTTTGCCATTGTGGATTTCGAGTACCGCCGGCACGGAAGGCATCTTTTCTGCCTGGATGAGTCGGATCTCTGTGAGCGGGTCGTCCGCCGCCCGTTTGGCTTTTTCGCGCGCTAGCGCCGAGTCCATCATGAGAATTTTCTTTTTTACCCCGCGCGCCTTCCGCTTTTTTACATACGCACTGTTGATGTCTTTTACATACTGTTCGATGGCGTCGGTGTCGGTATAGGTGTAGATCACTTCGTCTTTATGGCTGAGCGTGCTGTTGAGCACGGCTTCCACTCCGGCCGGGCCTTCACTAAAGCTCACACCCGGCTTGCCGGATTGAATGTTGTATTCCGACGTTAGTTGCGGAAGGATGGCGTCGAGACCGGCTTCGGCCGCCGCCGCCGCTTTTAGTGTTTGGGCCAACACGTCTTTTAGACCAGAGGGATGATGCGCGGCAAAGCGGGCGACGCCGCCAGCCTTTTCTACTTTTTCGACCAGGTTGAGGACAATCAGCTCATCAAGGAGGGTGTAAACCATCTGTCGCGAATAGGGAAGATGGCGCTTCAAGACGCTGGCTGGCAACGGCCCGCGCACGAGCAGGCACTCATACGCCAGCGCCTGCCCAGAGCTGAGGCCGGCTTGTTCGAGGGTGGTTTTGTATTGTGATGGCATGTATGGCTATCCTAGCAGTTTGGAATAAGTTGTCAAGTAGCCACTTGACAAAAATATCTATATTCTAAAATAAAGTTTATAAATATAAGTATAATTTAGCCTAATCTTAGCAAAGATTGTCGCCATGGTACTTGACGACAAGTTACACTCGTGCTATAGTGATGGTAGTTAGGAAGTGAAACCGCGCCTGAGAGCGCAAACATAAGGAGGCCATCATGGCCAACACCGTTCTTCGCATCACCCGTCATCCGCACGACGCAGACCGCGAGTACGATCTTCGGAGGCTCTTCGGTGCCGACGCCCAGATCGTCGACAGGGACGTCCCTTACGGGGACGACCCGGTCCCGGCGGTGCGCGACCTGATCGCGCAGGTCGCCGCCGAGACCGGCAGCCCCGTTGTCGCCGTCGAGGCGATCGCACCCTTCGGGGTGCTGACCCGCCTTGTCGCGGCCCAGCGCGAGCTCGACGTTACCTTCATCCGCGCCAAGTTTGCGCGGGGCGAGGGCGGCCGTGCTCTCGTCGTCGGCCGCGACGAGGCCGGCCGTGACGCCCTCGCCTTTGCGGGCTACGAGGCGATCGTAAAGATCGAATTCGTAGTCCGCGACCTCGACGCTCCCCCGTCTGCGCCAGAGGACGATCTCGAGCGTCAGCTCGAGGAGGCGCGCGACCGCGCCTATACGGCCCTGGCGGCCCTGGCGGCCCTTGAACCGAGGGCCGTCGACGACCTCTACCAGAACACCTCTTGGTAGAGGTGGGAGAGTGGCCTGCCTAAAAAAGTGGCCACAGACCTTTGGGCGAACGATCACACGTTCGCCCACCCATTTGAGGTTTTAAATGTACTAATTTGAAATTTCAAATGGGTTTGGTTACACAAACCCGATCCAACTGGAGTCGCAGTCTGCCATAAGTGACTGCATCACATGGTCAGAAAGGAACTCTGCCATGCCGACGCTCTTTACCAAGAACCTGACGCTGGCGGCTAACGCCGCCGACATCGTCGAGGCCGCGCAGCACTACATGCTCGTGGCTGTGACGAGCTGCGGGCCGGGTGCCCGTTGCACCCTATGCCACCAGCCGATCCGTCGCTCGGCCCTGCTTCGGTTCAGCCGGACGCAGGCCGAGCGCCACATCGGCCTCGACTGCTTGGAGCGGTTGGATTTTATCGGCCGCTCCGGGCGCGAGCCCGGCCCGGGCGAGCTTACCGCCGAGCGGCGGGCCCGCCGGGCCTGGCGGAACGATCGCCGTCGCAAGCCCATCGTGGCTTCGGCGGTGGCGTTCTTCCGCCAGCGCCGTGAGGTGCTTTCGAGCGAGCTTCGTTCAGAGCTTGACTTTCTCGAAAGCGCTGGAGCCCCGCGCACCATCGCCGATGGGGAGCGGCTTTTGGCCTACTACCGCCAGGCCGATCCCTTCTGGCTTTGGCGCCTTGTGCGCCAGCGCCGTCCCGACTGGCGGCAGCGCCTCGGTACCATCATGACCCTCCGGGTCATGGGGGCCGAGGAGTTCCGCCAGATTAGGGCCCTCCCAGCCCGCCGCAGCCTTCTCCGCCTCACCGTCGCCGGCGGGCACGTCCACGAGTGGACGTACGACGCTCAGTCCGGCGACATCACCATCAGGCGCTATACGCGCGCCTGGTACGAGGAGTGTGGCAACTTCTCGCATTGTCTGCCCCGTGCGAAGACGATTACGATCGTCTTCGAAGAGGGGCGCAACGGCCCAATTGCTTTCAAACCGTCCGATGGAGGCACCTGCCTGGTGCCTGACCGTTGGCTCTGCCAGCAGGTCACCATCGGCGTCCGCTACGAGGTTGCCGTCACTGGTACCTCTCGTAATGGCCGCGTGCGGTTCTGTAAGTCGTTGCGTCGGCTCGCCTAACCCAAGGCGTGAGTGGGGATCCTCGTAAATACATAAGCGAGGGCGAGACCACAGGGTCGGTTTGGGAAGTACCGCAAACTTCCTTCCTTTGCGAGATGTGTATCTCGCCTGATGAGTCCAAAAGGACGAAAAGGACGAAAAGGAGTAAAATGATGGAAGGAAAGATTGGCAAGGCGCTGGCGTTCGTCAGCGCCCGGCGTCCCGGACGGGCGCTCGAGCACGTAAAGCGTGTGGCCCTCTGGGCCACACAGATCGCGGTAAACAACGAGGTCAACGGCAGCGATGCTGAAGATCTCATTGTGTCTGCCCTCTTGCACGATGTGCTGGAGGGTACAGATGTGACTGACGTCGAATTGGCCGAATTGTTTGGCCAGCGAGTGGCGCAAGTCGTTCGTGCCGTCAGTTGCGAGAGGGAGGCAGAATTCGGTACAGTCTACCTCCGGCGTGTGGCGGTAGGAGGGAAGCTCGCGGTGCTCGTAAAGCGCTGTGACTGGCTGGACAGTCTGCAGCAGGCACCACGGGAATTCCGGGAAAGCAAGTTTTGGGAAGTCAGGGCAGCTTTACCACTGTGGTACGAGATCGACTCGGTCGGCGCACCGCAGATCGAGGAGCTCTTGGGGGAGGTCGAGCAGGTAAATCGTTCCAGGGAAGGTGTGGAACGAGACGAACTAAAGTTTTTCGGGCTAAAGCCTTGTCCAGCTCGTGGCGATACCAGTGTCGCCAAGAAGCAGGATGGAGTGGTAGGCCGCCATTCCAAAGAGTTTGCACAACCAGAATTTGGACGTGCAAGCTGCGCGTATTGTGGTAGCCGTCTGAAAGTGACAGAGTCGGATGACGGCGAGGTCATGGTGCATCCGCCGGGTGGCGAAGTGTCTGACGGCATCAAATCTAAATTACGCAGCCCGCAGGAATCAGTCGTTCGCTATGACAATATGTCAAACTCCTGTGGATTAATCTTCCACAGGGCGTTTCGACTGAATGGTGAACCGGTGATGCCGGAGGAAATAAAGGGCACGTACCACAAAAACGGCAAGTGGTCGTACACCGAGCTATCGGTGGTCGTGCCTACGGAATGCGTGGTAGTGTGTGTCTCACAAAGCACTCACAGTCATGCAGACCAGAAGGTATACCTCCAGCGTTTAAGTAAGAGGTTCGACGTTGGCCGACTCAACGAGTTGGCCGACATCCCTTCGGCCAGTGAGGCTACAGAGAGGTTGGGTGTCGAGATTACCGCGACGGCTCTGAAGCGGATGCTGCTTTTCCGTCAGAGTGCGGGAATCAGACAAAAGTGGGAGAAGCTGGAGGCGTTAGCCAGCATCCCACGATACTGACGGAGTCGGCCGGCTGTGCCAGCACTAGCCACTAACTGGTACAGTATTCACGATGCCAGAGAGTTCTTGGGGTGTGCAGCCCTAAATGGCAGCATCACCTGGCAATAGCAGAGGAGACCGGCCCGCACGAGCCGTAAATCGTGCACTTTTTAGGACTTATGAGTCGTCGTTATCGACTCGTAAGTCCTTAGAGTACAGGTTATGTTGTCCACCTGGAAAAGCGGCGGCGTATGGCAAGGAGAAATGCCATGAAAATTGTAAGTACCAGCCTGGTAAGATATATGGTTGAAAGTGGCCAGATGGATGAAGATGGATTTCTCAACCAGGCTCTGCAGGACTCACCGTGGGTTTTGCCCAATCTACAAGAAGAGGCCTACACAGGGGCTCTCTTGATGCTCCTGCTTGAGCCGAGCTGGCAAGAACGATTCTTGCCAGGCAAGGAGGAGCAAGTCTTTGAATGGCTGCTAAATGTGGCCATGTACCGCTTCGAGGGTGATGTGAAGCTAGAGAGCCTGAGGGGGGTGTACCTTCACGCCACATTCAAGGCGGTATGGAATCTGGTCTACCAACGACTCCAACCCAACCCGTTGTGGGTACTGAAGAAAGGCTTCGACTCGTATCGGTCAGGACGGTTCTTCAACCTAGTATGGGCCTATACGAACCGGAAGTTTGGTGAGGAGGAGCTGCTCACGAATCTCTTCCGAGAGCGCCTCAAAGATGGTCAGACCAGCGTCACCGATGGTTTGAGTACCTACAGCAGCATATGCAGT
Source organism: uncultured Candidatus Saccharibacteria bacterium (assembly GCA_964352875.1). GTDB lineage: Bacteria > Patescibacteriota > Minisyncoccia > Phycocordibacterales > UBA918 > OLB19. Next base: position 12,505 of record CAYGTP010000009.1, on the reverse strand, counting down.
CTATTGGGTGAGGGCGCTGATGTGTTCCAGATCGTGCCACTGGAGTACGTCCTGGATGAGATTGTTCTCCGGTGCGAGCCGGAGAGCGGAGAAATGACCATCATGTGGCGAGCGCACATGATGGGTTGCCGTGACCGGAAAACACTGGCGGCGGCTTTAAGGAGAGCCTACCCAGTGCACGTCAAACCAGATAAGGCGGAAACGCTTGACCTAAGCGAGGGGTATCTGGTCCCTGAGGTTGCGGTGAGAAGGCTAGAGGAATGGGTCACCCTGGTCCATTTTATGGCCTCAGGATGGGATATTGACCAATACAACTCCCATCTTCGCAAGGAAAGTTGGCTGACGCGCCTGGTGCGACGCGTGTACAGTGAAGCCAGCGCAGTGCACGCTCGCAGAGTATTTTAAGAAGTGATCCAGGTGATCCTGCTGGACGCGGCGGGGGATGGAGCTTCTGAAAGTTCTTTTTGAAATGGGCACCGACGGGTGTCCGGGGCGGCGGCGCGATAGCACCGCCGCCCGAAACGGTTTACCGCAAGCATGGTTAGGTTTGCGGGCTTTATGGGACTCATGAACCGCTCGTTGGTTCGTGTATCCTTCAAGTCACAGGTTATGTTGTCCACCTGAAACAAATGGCGACTACAAATCTCTCTCCGCACCTCACTTAGTTTTGCGGAGTGGGTGTAAAAACAAAAGAGCGGCGCCGTAGGCGCCGCTCTTTTGTTTTTACAAACTATTTCTTTTCTTCAGCGTCGGGTGCGCTCGCTTGTTCAGCTTCTGCTTCACCTTCCGCCATCTGCGCTTCAGCTTCTTCAGGGGTATCAATTTCGTTGATTTCTTCAGTTTGATTGGTATCAACGAGGTCCCGGTCTTCAGTCGCTTGGTCAGCCTCGAGTGGCAACTCTTCTTTGGTCGTGGTAGCGTCCTCGTTCTCAAGGACGTCTATGTCTTTACCAATTGGAGTGTCATCTGGGGCAGTAATTGCTACTTCACCAGTTTCATCAGCTTCGGCGAGGGCGTCACCCTTGGCGGAAAAGATATCAATCTTCCAACCGGTTAGTTTGGCTGCGAGACGAACGTTTTGCCCGCCGCGACCGATGGCAAGTGACTGTTGGTCGGGGGCCACTTCGACGGTGGCATGACCACGAGTACCGGTCGCTTCGTCTGGTTCAGCTTCGATTTTGACATCAAGTACTTGGGCTGGAGATAGGGCGTCTTCGATAAATTCTTCTGAGACCTCTGACCATTCAATGATGTCGATTTTTTCACCGGCTAGTTCGCTCATCACGGTAGAAACCCGGACGCCGCGCTGGCCAACCAGTGTGCCGACCGGATCAAGGTGAGTATCGTTGGCTTTTACCGCAATTTTAGAACGGCTGCCTGCTTCGCGGGCAACCGCCATTACTTCGACGGTACCGCTTTGGAGTTCAGGTGCTTCAATCGCAAAGAGGGCAGTAAGGAAGTCACCGTGTGCCCGTGAAAGTTTAAGAAAAATTCCGCGTGAGGTTTCATCAACTGATAGCAACAGAGCGCGGATTCGTTCGCCCGGTCGATATCGCTCCCCAGGAATTTGTTCATCGTACGGCATGACAGCGGTCACGCGACCAAGATCGACGTAGAGATTGCCTCGTTCAAACCGTTGGACATGGCCCATCACAATATCACCGGCTTTCTGGCCAAATTCAGTCAATGCAGATTCTTTCTCCGCTTCACGGATTTTCTGCATGATCACTTGTTTGGCGGTTTGGGCGGCGATGCGACCAAAATCGTCTTTAGCTTCTAGTGGAAAAATCAACTCTTCGCCAAGCTCTACGTCTTTTTTAATTAACTTGGCGTTCTGAATCATGATGTGCTTTTCCGGATCGAAACGCACTTTTGTTTCACCAACTACCGGTACCTCTAAGACTTCAGGCAATTCACCTTCGTCTTCATCCGATTCTGGTTTGATCATTGATTCATCGACCACAATTTTAATCTGTTGAAAGTTTGTACTGCCAGCTGTGAGGTCAAATTTACAGGTGATGATTTGGCCGCGCTTGCCAAACTCTTTTTTGTACGCAGTGGCGAGTGATTGTTCTATCGCATCAAGCATTTTCTCTCGACTCACGCCGCGTTCAGTTTCCATCTCTTCTAGGACGGAGTTGATAACTTTTAAATCAAACATGGTTTATGTATGGGGTATGCCCCGGTTATGTGACTAATACTGTTTGACGCGCGGCCGTGAGGCCGCGCGTCTAATTACACAAATTTACGCTTTTGTCAGCACTCTGTCAAATAGTGGAGGCCTACTTCTGTTGGTGGGGAGTTGCGTATTATTTCTTGTGTATGCGGTGCTATAATCAAACAAACGTTCATGCGTTCTTGAGTTATGCGTATTCAAAATGACCAATTGAAGCAGTTTGTGCTCGATTCTAATTTGGTGTCCAAAAAGGATCTAGCGGCAGCTGAAAAAATCACCAAAGACGAGGGCCGTACCTTGGCCGATGCCTTGGTGGCGGCTGGCCATATGTCTGAAGACGACATGCGTCGGATTGAATCACACGTACTCGGAATTCCGTTTGTTTCTCTGGCGGGCGAAAAGGTCGACTTTGAAGTGCTTTCAATGATTCCGGAACCAGTCGCGCGCAACCATAACATCATTGCGTACAAGAAGAACGCAGATTCGCTCGAAGTCGCGATGCTTGACACTGCTGACTTGCCAGCAATTGACTTTGTTAAGAAAAAAGTTGGGTTAAAGATTCTCTCGCGGCTCACCGACACTGAATCAATGCGGCACGCGCTGCAGCAATATCAAAAAACTCTGCAAGATGAGTTCGGCGATATTATTATGAAGGAAAGTTCGGCGCTCAAAGTGATAGGCGAAGAAGGAGGCGAGCAAGTGAGCGAAGAAGACCTGAAAAAAATGGCCGAAGACCTGCCGGTAGTGCGGATTGTCGATACACTCTTGCGACACGCCATTATCCAAGGGGCGTCTGATATTCATATTGAGCCGATGGAAACCCAGGTGTTGGTACGGTATCGTATCGACGGGATTTTGCATGACGCGATGACGCTGCCGAAACACGCGGCCGGCACTATCGCTGCCAGACTGAAAGTACTTTCAAATTTGAAGTTAGACGAGAAACGTCTCCCGCAGGATGGCCGCTTTAAAATGGAAATGGACGGACAAAAAGTGTCGTTCCGGGTCTCTATCTTGCCGGTATTTTATGGAGAGAAGATTGTAATGCGACTTTTGCGTGAAGAGCGCTCAGGTTATAGCCTCGATGGGATTGGGTTTCACGGGAGTACGTTGGAACGAGTTCACGGCGCGATGCGTCAAACGACTGGAATTATATTAGTTACTGGTCCAACTGGTTCGGGTAAATCGACGACTCTCTACACCATTTTAGACCAACTCAATACTCCCGAGGTAAATATTTCTACCATTGAAGACCCAGTTGAGTATCAAATGTCGCGGATTAATCAAACCCAAGTCAAGCCAGAAATCGGTTTCACTTTTGCCGCTGGCTTGCGTTCGTTGATGCGACAAGATCCTGACATTATTATGGTGGGAGAAATTCGCGACCAAGAAACTGCTAACCTCGCGATTAACGCTGCCTTAACCGGACACTTAGTATTGGCTACGGTACACACCAACTCAGCCTCTGGTACGGTGGCTCGCTTGGTAGATATGGGAGTCGAACAGTTTTTGCTGACGTCAACGCTCCGGGTTGCAGTGGGGCAGCGCCTTGTCCGTCGCTTGGGGGATAGTAAAGAACCGTATACGTTGTCGGCTGATGAAAGAAAAGATCTTGAAAAACACGCTGATTTGGATCGAGTGCTTGAGATTTTGCAGGAAGAAAAAGTCATCAAACCAAATGGAACCTGGAACGACGTAACGTTTTATCATCCGGTGGCATCTGATCAAACTGACGATGGGTACAAGGGGCGGTCTGGTATTCACGAAGTTTTGACCATCTCACCGACTATCAAAGAAATGGTGATGGCCGGCAAGACAGGTGACGAAATTGAAACGCAAGCGCGCTCAGAAGGTATGTTGACGATGCTTGAAGACGGGATTTTTAAAGCGGCGCAAGGAGTGACTTCGATTGAAGAGGTACTGCGAGTAATTAACGAATAACATGCCAAAATTTACATACACAGGAGTTGATAAAGCAGGCAACAAAGTTAAAGAGACGGTTGAGGCTGAAGATAAGTACAAGGTCTACGACCAGGCCCGCGAGCAAGGTCATATTGTGCACGCCGTTAGTGACAACGCCAAGCAACCACTGTCTGCACTCTTTAATATGGAGCGGATCAACTACTTTTTGAGCCGGGTTGGCCAAGACGAGTTGGTTATGATGACCAGAAACCTGGGATCTATGCTGGTTGCTGGACTGGCGTTGTCGCGTGCCCTCTCAGTCATCGAACGCCAAAGTACGAACCCTCGAATGAAAGGAGTAATTGGAGATGTGCGAGAACGAATCAGCCGCGGGGAACAGTTTAATGAAGCCCTCGAAGCTCACCCTGATGTGTTCAATGATCTTTACATTTCGATGGTAAAGGCAGGTGAGGAAAGTGGGGGTGTATCTGATGCGCTCAAAACCCTATCAACCCAAATGGAAAAATCTTCCGCCCTGCGCAAAAAAATTAAAGGCGCGATGATTTATCCGGCAATTATCATTATCATCATGATCGGGATTGGGATCCTTATGATGATTTATGTGATGCCGTCGATTACTGATACGTTTAAAAGCCTTGAGGTAGATCTGCCACCGACGACGCAAGTATTAATAGCAATGAGTGATTTCTTGAATGAACACACTATTGTAGCTTTACTTGGGATGATTGGTAGTGTGTTGGGGTTTGTCTATATGCTCCGTACCAAGTACGGGAATCTAGCTGCTGCCTGGGTGATTATCCGTTTGCCAATCATTGGTGCCATCGCCAAGGAAGCCAACTCTGCCTATACCGCTCGTACGCTTTCGTCTCTTTTGAAGGCTGGTGTTGATGTAATCCGAGCCCTCGATATTACCGAAGAAGTTGTGCAGAACCCGTTTTATAAGGTAGTGATACGAGATGCAGCGACTCGAGTCGAAAAGGGTACGGCGTTGTCAGAATCATTTATTGAACGGACTGATTTATATCCTGTCCTTGTCGGAGAAATGATTTCAGTGGGTGAAGAAACCGGACAGATTTCTGACATGCTCGAACAGTTGGCTGTCTTTTATGAAAATGAAGTTGAACAAAAAACTAAAGACCTCTCAACCATTATTGAACCGCTCTTGATGGTGGTAATTGGCGGATCGGTTGGATTCTTTGCTTTGGCAATGATTGCACCAATTTACTCTATTTCCGATAGCATCGGATAACTTTATGAATCATTGGCTCAGTCAAATGCGGACGCGAGTGACTCAGCGTGACACCACCAAAGGCATTTCGTTGGTGGAAGTCTTAATCGTCGCCTCTCTCATCACTCTAATTTTTGGCGGGCTAATCGGCGGGGTGCGTTTGATGGTTATAGTGATTGCAAACGCCAAGGCTGAAGCGGGAGCGCTCGCCCTCGCGAACGAGCAGATTGAGTATATTAGATCTCTTGATTACTTTGTGGCCGGTACTGTTGGCGGGGTGGTGGCTGGACCCATACCACAAACTTCAACTACGTCGCTGAATGGGATTGAGTATACTCGCAATGTGTCGATTCAGTTTATAGACCGTCCTCAAGACGGGTTGGTGACTGACAGCACTCCTGACCCAATCCCACAGGATAGTAAACGGGTTGTGGTGACTATGTCATGGAACGATCGGGGTACGCCACGATCATTTTCGATGCAGACAGACTTAATCCCGCCCGGATTGGAGTCAGTTGATGGCGGCGGGACGATTGTAGTAAATGTATTTAATAAAGCCATTCAGCCAGTCTCGGGCGCTACGGTGACTGTGTATAACGATACGTTCAGTCCAGTTATCAGCGATACATATATAAGTGACGCGAATGGCCGAGCGATTATACCGGGAGCACCGTCAGGCTCGAACTACCAGTTGTCTGCTACCAGAGCCGGATATTCGATTGACCAGACTTATACCGCATCAGCCACCAACCCAATTCCTAACCGACCACATATTTCTGTGGCGACCGGTACGGTTTCGACGCTTAATTTTCAAATTGATGCCCTTGGTGATCTCACAATTGAGACAATTGGCCAGCCGGTCAAGGGGATATTGTTTGATAGTTTTACTGGCAGTGGACAAATCGGTTCGTCAACGGCGGTGGCAATCGGAAGTGATGAAGTAGTGCTGGCGGGTAGTCCAGGGAGTTATGAAGCAATTGGTAGGGTTTTTTCAACGACTACCGAACCAAGTACGCTCGACTCATGGGAATCATTTGACTTTAACGCCACTACGACGAGCAACACAACCGTGCGCGTCAGGGTATACGAAGCAATTGGAGTTGGTACTTCAACCACGTATAGTTTGGTCCCAGATGGTGATTTACCGAACAATAGCGTCGGATTTATTCAAGGTCCAATAAACATTACGAGCATACCAGCGGGAACGTATGATCGCTTGGCACTTGGTGCCACCTTGACTTCTTCAAGTACTAATGAAACGCCAATTCTTTATGACTGGTCACTGACACACATTGAATCAGAAGCAGCCGAGCCAAATATACCGTTTACGTTAACGGGTTCAAAAACCATCGGGCTGATTGGTAGTAGTCCAGTGTATAAATATCTACAATCCCATACGACCGACGGGAGTGGAAGTGTACTGATTCCTGACATGGAATACGATGGGTATTCGTTTACATTAAGTACTGGCGCCTTTACTATTGCAGAAATTATCGGAGGTGATCCCTTCGAAAAAGAACCGGGACAAGATGACGTGGTTACGCTCGTGCTAGATACGACCGTGGCGTATTCGCTCCGCGTTACTGTAAATGATATCGATAACGATCCGATTGCTGGTGCAACTGTGCAATTGCAAGATTTAAGTGGTCCGTATGACACCACGCAAGACACGTCGATTTACGGGCAAACGTATTTTAGTAATAGTTTAGCTTCGAGTACGTACCAATTGGATGTGGCAGCTCCGGGCTATACGTCGCTGTCAGTGCCGACTTTTGACATTACTGGTAACACAGAGATCCTCGTACAGTTGGTTGAGTCAGGGGTAGGGGCTGGTCCGGGGGGTGGTGCGAGTTCGACCCCACCAAGTACATATTTGGCTGGATATGACAGTCGAGTGCCAGTTGATATCGACGGTGCGACGTTGTTCGGCACAGTGATAGATTTTCCTGTCTATGTTGACTTGAGTGACTTACCAACCGCTTTCTTTAGTGACACTCAAGCCTCTGGTGCAGATCTTCGAGTGACAGAAAGTGACGGTCAAACTGAAGTGCCATTTGAATTAGTTGCGATCGATACTGGTGCGGAAACCGGTGAGTTACATTTCAAGGCACCAACTTTGAGTATCAGTACCTCAACACGGTTTTATATTTATTATGGTAGTTCAACCGCGAGTGCCTACGCCGCTGGTGACCCCTACGGTAGTGAAAATGTCTGGACCAATAGTTATTTAGCTGTCTACCACCTCGAAGAATCTGCGGCTGGTACCGGCAACGCTAATGTCTACCAAGATTCAACCAGCAATGCAGACCATGGCGACGATTATGTAACAGACACAGACAAACCTGGTGTGCTAGGGCGCGGACAAGACATGGGACCAAGTGGAGATTATATTTCCTTGCCGGCCAGTGTACTTGATAATCAAACCAACCTCACGACTACGTTCTGGTACCGCACTAATAATTCTTCGATCCAGTCTATCCTTAGTGGTGCTAATGGTAGCCAAGCCAACGAATATTTAATTTGGTTTGCGGATGAGAATGATATTGAATTTTTTGGTCACGGCCCTCGGGTCTATCACGATTTGCCGATTTTTATTAATGATAGTACCTGGCGATACTACGCGTCGGTACGAGATGATACCAGTAACCGATCTCGGTTTTATATCGACGGTAGTGAAATTGGTGATAGTCCACTTAACCTTTCGCTAACCACATTGAATATTTCAAACGGCGGGGTGATTGTCGGTCAAGATCAAGACTCGGTCGGCGGCGGGTTTGAGTCGTCTCAAGACACAGACGGGCCGCTCGATGAACTTCGGATTAGTAGTACGATCCGTAGTGCAGCCTGGATTGGTAACGAATTCTTAAACCAAGATACTCCAACCAGCTTTTATAGTGTTGGTAGTATAGAGACTGAATAATATGAGATATCTACAAACTAAAAGGTTAGCCGGGTTTACTTTAGTGGAAACCTTAGTGGTGATTACCTTGTTCACCTTATTGACCTTGGTAGTCTTCAATATCATCATTTCTTTTTATCGCTACAACTCTTATACCGTAGCCCAGACAAGTGAATTGCAGAATGCGCGTCAAGGCGTTGATTTGATGGTTCGTGATATTCGAGAGATGACATTTGCCGACAACGGACAATTTCCATTAGTCACGATGGGTAGTACGAGTATAGAGTTTTTTAGTGATATTGATCGAGACGATAGTGTCGAGTTTGTGCGGTATGAGTTGTCGACAACGACGCTGCGAAAATACGTGTATGATGCGGTGGCGGCGGTGTACAGTACGACTACTCCTAGTGCAACAATTACTGTATCAGAGTTTGTGCAGAACGAGTTAGAAGCCCTGCCAGTCTTCCGGTATTATGATTTAGACGGCCTGGAAGCGACCGGGGCCTCAAGTGCTGCTGACATTCGGTATATTAGTATGAATGTGATTGTTAATGTGGACCCAGTCCGGAACCCGGGCGAATTTGTTCTCCGATCAAGCGCTGCCTTGCGCAACATAATAGAAACCTATTAATGCAAAATCAATCTTCACAGCGTGGCTACTTACTCGTACTCGTACTCGTGTTTGGAGCGATATTTTTTGTGGTGTTGACGGCCTTGATGGGGTTGGTGATTTCACAAAAACAACTTCAAGATTTTAAAAACAATAAAGAGCGGGCTTTGGTGATTGCTGAGGCGGGACTCAATTACTACAAGTGGTTTTTGGCCCACAATCCAGACGATGTACAAAATGGTGAAGGGGTGCCTGGTCCGTACGTGCAGCAATACACCAATGCAAGTGGTACTGTGCTCGGTGAATACTCACTCGAAGTGTCGAGCAATGAATCGTGTGGCACTACGATGTCGATTGACATTGAAGCGACTGGATATACAGCAGCTCATCCCGATATCTCACGGAGGCTGTATGCACGCTACGCCCGCCCGACTGTGGCAGAGTACGCGTACATTATTAACTCCAACGTGTGGGCGGGAGCGGACCGAATTATTATCGGCCCTTATCATAGTAACGGAGTGATTAGAATGGATGGGACTAACAATTCTACGGTTAGTAGTGGGCAAGATACTTGGGTATGTGATAATGCCGAATTGAACTGTGATCCACCTTATAACGAAGGCGATACCATCGATGCAGTATTTGGCGCTGGACCAAATTTTGATTTGTGGCAAACAGCCGTTCCACCGATTGACTTCGTGGGGATTACGCTTGACCTTGGTGCGATGCAAACCAGTGCTGATACGGGTGGGGGTCGACTATTTGGTCCATCAACAGCGCGCGGGTATCGGGTAGATTTTCAAGGTACCAGTGACACGTTTCGTCTATACCGAGTCAACAATGTCGATGATGAGCATATTATAACGTCTGATACTTTGATTGGTACGTATGGCATTCCAGCCGATTGCCCGTTGATTTTCTTGGAAGATAAAGTGTGGTTGGAAGGTGAGATTGATACGAAAGTAACAGTTGCCGCTGCTCGAGTTGGAAGCTCGATTGATCCTGACATTATCTTGGTAGACAATATTACATACAACTCTGAAGACGGTGGGCTATTAGCGGTAGCAGAAAATAATGTATTGATTGGAATTGATGTGCCCGATGTAATGGAAGTGAATGGGATTTTTGTGGCTCAAGAAGGCAAATTTGGTCGTGAAAATTATGATGCTTCCTATGGGTCCGACCAGTTTAAAGATACGCTTACGATTAACGGCACGATTGTTTCTAATGGTCGGGTAGGAACTCGTTGGACTTGCGGTGGTGTCTATTGTTCAGGTTTCGCCAATCGTGTTAACTCTTTTGACCGGGAATTGGTAGAGAACCCACCACCACTGACGCCGCAGACCTCGGACACGTATCGGTTTATTGAGTGGCGAGAGGTTGAATAGCAGAACGCGGGCGGCCCCAAAGGGGCCGCCCGCGTTCTGCTACCCTCCATGCTACAATTTCTTGGTATGAAAAAAATTCCATTAATCGCTGGCAATTGGAAGATGCACCCAGCTACTGTCGCGGAAGCAATTGCGTTGGCTAAAGGAGTCGTCAGAACTACGAAACGAGCGACCGCGGTAGATATTCTGGTCGCTCCAGCTGCTATCCATGTCATGGCAGTGAAAAAAACACTCGGTTCTGCAGCGGTGTTATTGTCAGCCCAAGACGTGTCAGCCGGAAAGCTTAGTGCCCAAACCGGGCAAATCTCGCCACTTATGTTGCAAGACGCTGGGGTCTCGCATGTGATTATTGGTCACTCGGAAAGTCGCGCTCGTGGTGAAACTGATGAGCAAGTCAACGCCAAAATCCAAACAGCGTTGGCACAGAAGCTGACACCAATTGTCTGTGTCGGCGAACGAGAGCGTGACAACAATGCTCACTATCTCACACTAGTGCGCGAGCAAGTCCGAGCAGCGTTTAACACCGTCCCTAAAGTGAAAGCTAAAGCAGTGGTCATAGCCTACGAACCAATTTGGGCTATCGGTACCGGCAAAACCGCTACCCCAGCCGACGCTGAAGAAATGAAACTATACATACAAAAGATTCTGACGGATCTCTATGATCGACCGACAGCTGCTAAAGTAAAAATCCTCTACGGCGGTTCGGTTAAAGCAGCTAATGCCGAAGCGCTCTTTACCGAGGGAAATGTAGACGGGTTCTTGATTGGGGGAGCCAGTCTCGATGCTGAAGAATTTGGTTCGATTGCCCAAACTATTCATAATCTTGTTGTGTAGTATGGAACTAAAATCAGTTACAACAATTCAAAATCTCAAGGGCAAGCGAGTGTTATTGCGGACTGAGCTCAATATTGAAAGTGGTGATATCAAGACCAACTACCGCTTTACTAAAAGTTTGGACACAATCAACTATTTGGTTAATGCTGGTGCTCGGGTAGTCTTGGTCGCTCATATTGGTCGTGACCCAGAGAATACACTCAAGCCAATCTACGACGTACTCAAAGACATTGTGCCGACGACTTGGGCGGGCGGTGTTACCGGTAGTGCAGTCACCGCCAAAGCGCATGCCCTGCAGCCAGGACAGGTATTAATACTCGAAAATGTTCGCAGTGATGAGCGAGAAGCCGTAAATGATGCAAAGTTTGCCAAAGCTCTCGCCGCCATGGCTGATGTATATGTGAATGATGCGTTTGCCAACATGCACCGATCGCATGCGTCGATGCTCGGGGTGACCAACTACCTACCAGCCTACGCAGGACTGAATGTGATTGCCGAAATGCGGGGGCTGTCAGCCGTGATGCAGCCAACTGCACCAGCCGTGCTGATTCTTGGTGGGGCCAAGTTTGAAACCAAGCAACCACTCGTTGAGCGATATCTCGAAACGTACGATCACATTATTCTTGGGGGAGCACTGGCTAATGATTTTTATAAAGCGCGCGGTTTAGAAATTGGTCGATCACTCACTGGTGATGCAGCCGTCGCAGAGCAGTTACTCCATCATCCCAAAATTATCGTACCGGAATTTGTCATTGTCGAGACAGCCACTGGCGAACGAATAGAAAAAGCAGTGACCGACGTCACTGCGGACGAGAAGATTATGGACGCTGGGCTAGCAGCGGTTGAACAATTCGTACCGGTTATTCAAGCGGCCCACACTATTTTATGGAACGGACCATTGGGAGCGTATGAGTTGGGATATGAAGCGGCCACTGAAGCCTTGGCACGGGTCGTAGCAGACGCACCAGGGTATTCAGTACTGGGTGGTGGCGATACTGTTTCGGCGGTGCAAAAACTTGGTATCAATGATCAGTTTGATCTGGTGTCGACTGGTGGCGGAGCTATGCTTACGATTCTTGAAGAAGGAACCACGCCAGTGCTTAAAACGCTACAAGCGTAATCATGTCTGACTACCATAGAGTGGTACAGAAAATCCGCACGTTACTGGACAAACATGCGGTTATCTACCACACCTTTGAACACGAGCCAGTCCGCACCAGCGAAGAAGCGGCTGCTATTCGACCAGAATATACCATCGCCCAAGGAGCCAAGGCGCTATTAGTACGAGTAAAAAAGAAAACTGCAGCTGGTGAAGAAAAATTCTTTGTACAGGTGGTAGTGCCCGGTGATTGCAAGTTTGATGCCAAAAAAGTAAAGGCAGCGCTTGATGCTAAAGACATTCGTTTTGCGACACCAGAGGAAGTAGCGACACTGACCGATGGAGTAC
>CAYGTP010000008.1:0-41643 GCA_964352875.1 uncultured Candidatus Saccharibacteria bacterium | reverse complement strand
GTGGTAAATCGCTACAAGAATCGCGAAGCGGTTACCTATTGGCAAGTAGAGAATGAACCGTACCTCGAAGTGTTTGCGAAAGAACACTGTGGGGAATTTGATGAAGGATTCTTTGAGGCAGAAATTGCGTATATTCGATCATTAGATGACTCCAGACCACTGTTAGTAACTGACAGTGGTAATCTTGGTCTTTGGATGGGGCCATATCGGCATGGAGATGCGTTCGGGACCAGTGTATATGTTCATTTTTGGAATCCGGAGTTAGGGCAGTTTAAGACTATTTTGCCGCCCTGGTGGTACCGCATGAAAGCTAACTTGATGGCGCTCATGTATGGTCAGAAGGAAACTATGTTAATAGAACTGTCGGCCGAGCCGTGGCTCTTGGAGCCGATTACTGACGTCGATATCGAGACCCAGTATTCCCGGATGGATATCGAAAAATTTAACGATATCCTTCACTACGCCGCTGATACTCGGTTTATCAAGCAGTATCTCTGGGGGGCTGAATGGTGGTATTGGTTAAAGGATAAAGATCATCCAGAAATGTGGGAACGGGGCTTAGAGATATTTAACCAAGAACAGTAGTATGAAAGACAAGCTGCCATTTAGCCCTGATCAAATAGCCAGTCTCGTACAGGTGGTTGATGAATTACAATCACAGGTACATGCAGTGTTTAGTGAAAGTGAGCGAGCTATTTCGCCCGTTCGACGAACCGTTTTTCAACGGTTTCCGATTGTTTTCACCTTACTCGTAACGTTCGGGGTAGCGGCTACTTTCTTTGCTTTTGAACGTATTTTGGCGGACCTGACATACTTACATGATCGCCCCTGGTTAATCTTGGGTATCGGGATCGGAGTACTGGTTGCGACCGGTACCTTATATAAAAAGCTTGGGTAATAGCTGAGTTATAATGATGTCTCGGGAAGTTTTAACTCACGTAGTTTATAAGAAATTTGCCTGTGAGTGTTATCATATAAAGTATGCAAGTAGTGGAATTCATATTCGCTTTTCTATATGTGCGCAACTGGCACACTGGTCAGCATGAACTGTCTCGGGTCCGGGTGAGTATTTTTGCAGCTGGGGTTTTTTTATTAGTGCTTGGAATTGCCTTGGTAGCAATTATGCAGATGCCAGTGACGTATGAAAGTGCCTAAGTTTTTATTTATTGGAGGAGGAATATTGGTTTTGGCGATTTTGAGTGCGATTGTTGTTTTCTTTTATGTTCAGTCACTAACTGCTCCAGTACCAGTACCTATACCTGTACCCGCGCCACTGCCTGTGCCGGCACCAACTGCGGCCCCAACAGAGTCAGTGACGGCAGTCGAATCAGTCAGCGATACTTCGGTGGCGGGGGATGAGCCGGTGATCCCAGACCCAGACCCAGACCCAGACCTGGTGACCCCGAGTCAACCGAGTGGGGATATTCCACTACGTAGTTTGTCGCTCACACCCGAGCAGAGTAGCACCTTGGAAACATTTGGGATTGACGTCGAAACCTTTGTAATTACTGCTGATATGTTGACTTGTGCTGAGACAGCGGTTGGAGTTGATCGAATGGCGGCATTTAAAGCCGGAGCGTCACCAGGTTTCCTGGAGTCGCTCAGTTTGTTTAGTTGTTTACGTAACTAGCTCGCAAAATCAATCAGATTCAGTATACTTAGGCCATAAATTCGTTTGATATGTCACTATTTGCTCGCCTACGCGCTATTCAAGATAAAGATAAAGCTGCGCTCGTCCGACAGTTAATGGAAAACAGTACGCCGGATTTCGATTATTTCTATTTGATTGGATTGTCAATTCTCATGGCTACGCTCGGGTTGTTACTCGACAGTGGTTCGATTGTGATTGGTAGTATGTTAATTGCACCACTAATGTATCCAATTTTGGCGGTTGCGCTCGGTTTGGTTATGTCTAACTACAGCGTGTTGGGACGTTCTTTTACTACGTTGACCAAATCACTCGGAATCGGTTTAGCCCTGTCGGTTGGGGCGGCTTTTTTCTTCGGCGATGCGAGTATGTTTGCGGCGAGTGAAGTTATGAGTCGGACTGAGCCTAGTCTGCTCCATCTCTTTGTAGCCATTATCTCTGGTGCTGCGGTGGCCTACGTTATGGCGAGGCCAGAATGGAGTGCCACGTTGCCGGGGGTGGCCATTGCGGTGGCTTTGGTGCCGCCGATGGCGACTATAGGGATTGGGATTGCTGCGTTGGACCCAGTCATTATAAAAGGGGCAACGTTGATTCTGGTTTTGAACCTGGTGGGTATCATTGGAGCCGCGATGGTGATATTCTTACTAATGAACCTCTCAGAAAAACAAAATATTGCCGAGTCAACAATCAAGCGGGAAAATGAAAAAATGTTCGTAGAAGCCCAGGAAATCGCTAAAATTGAAAATGAAGAAACTGAAAAATCTCAAAAAATCTCTAGCTAATACAACTGCACTTTTTTTAGTGTTGTTTTGGCTGTGCGCTACAGTTGTGCCGGTAGCGGAGGCTAATACCGTACTTCGTAGTGGGGAATCGGTCTCGATTGCATCGGATCAAATAGTTGAGGGTGATTTCTATGTTTTGACTGGCACGGGATCTCTGTCTGGTACGGTAAACGGTGATATGCAGGTAGTGGCTGGAGCGGTCACTGCTAATGGTTCAGTGACGGGAGATGTATTAATTCTGGCTGGTTCGGTACAACACCACGCGACGGTAACAGATGACGTACGAATCATCGCTGGTGATGTAACAATCGCGGAATCAATCGGAGGGGATTTGATTGTGGTTGGCGGAGTGCTCAAGGTCTTGTCGACTGCGTCAATCGCCGGGGACATACTGTTTTTTGGTGGTGACGCAGAAATTAAAGGTCCAGTTGGAGGCTCAATTCTTGGGGTGAGCGAACGGTTACGGATTGACAGTACTGTCGGTGAAGAAGTTGATGTGACTACCGGCCAGCTTATTCTTGGTGATCGAGCTGCAATCACTGAAGGAGTATCATACATTAGTAATCAAGAGCTGGTTCGGGCCACTGACGCTGTAGTGGCGGGTGAAGTAGTACGCAATACTGTGTCAGTTAATCCAGAGTTTGATATTGCCGGAGCCATGGTACTGCCATATTTAATTTTAATGTTCGCGAGTTTGGTGGCGTATCTATTCTTCAAACATTCATTGTTTCGAATTATTGCCGGCGCAATTTCTCACCCAGTGCCAACCCTGCTAATCGGTGCGGCTACGACCCTGGTATTGCCAACCATTATCGTAGCGTTGGTAGCAGTGACGCTCGGTCTGTTGCTCGGAGTATTTTTCTTCGGCGCGATGATCTTCTTTTATACTATGGCCATGATTGTGGCTGGGGCAATGACGGGGGCGCTCGTGTATTACGCTGTTACCAAGCAAATTAGAGTTGATTTGATTAGTGTGGCCGGTGGTACGACGCTATTGTACGTTTTGCTCTTGGTGCCCGTTATCAACGTGCTGATTACCATTGCGGTATTTATCTTTTGTCTTGGAGCAATCTTGCGCCATCTATACCACCAGCTATTTACCAACTAGCCAATACCGCGGGGGGTTCGTGAATGCTATAGTACCGACATGCTGAAAGCTGTCTTTGCAGTAGTCGAAGAGTTGACTGAGTTTTGGTACTCAAGTTTTCGTCTACCTATCACGCAGGTTTTCTCTGACACTACCCAAAGGTCCACAGAGACCGATCAGTTGTTGGCTGAAGTAGCTACGCTTAATAATGAAGTAGAACAATTTCTCGGCTCTAGCCCAACGGCCCCGCTCTTGGGCGCGCAGCCCCCACCGCTTGCTTTGCAGTCAGCCGCAAGATCGCAGGCAGTTTCAGCCGAAGAAAAATATCAATGGCTAGACGTACCACTTTACACTACAACTGCGAAGACATCATTGTATAAATCTCCTAACCGCTGGTCAGATAATCAGATCGAACGGTTGCAGTACGCCACTAAGTTGCGTGGCGGTGAACGAACTGGTCAGTTCGTATCGGTCTCGCAGCACGACGGAGTCTCGGATGGTTGGGTGTTAGTTGAGAGTGTGACTGATACTGAAGCGACGGTCTTCCCACACTTTTTTGATAGCCAGTACTACGACGCGGCAAACTCGGAAACTCACAAGTTGAGGCAGTTGCTTGATGATGATTTTGCCAACCGGGCGCTCAATCTCCCATTGCAAGCCAACGAATATGTGGCTTACCGGCTACAGCAAGCTGGTCGCACGGTGCTGTGGCCGAAAAAAATAGGCCGCCTAGCAGGTCAGTGGCACCAAATACTCCGTGGTCAAACTGGTGTACACAGTACGATTGTGCCGCAGGCCCAGTCAGTGATGGAAACAATTTTAGACCCGTCAGCCGGGCGTTTGGCGTATGTCGAAGCAGTATATCCAGACGAGTCAATCAGTATTTGTGAAGTGGCGGACGGTATCTACCGGGAACGTAGTCTTACTGCAGACGAATGGCGTGAATTACGACCGGTATTTATTTCTATTGTGTAATTGTTAGAATAAAACCATGAAGCAACCAGTTGCATTGTTTGATATAGACGGCACGGTTTTTCGTTCGAGCTTATTGATTGAGTTGGTAACAGAGCTCGTGCAGGCAAAAGTATTTCCGGCTGAGGTGCATACAATGTATGAAGTTTCGCATCAAGCCTGGCTCGAACGTGAAGGTACGTATCAAACCTATATTAACGACGTGATAGAAGCATTTTTGACCCACATTACTGGAGTCTATTACGGTGATTTTGCAGACGTTGGGCGCAATGTAGTGACTAAACAGCGTAAACGAGTCTACCGGTATACCAGAGATTTAATTAAAACACTCAAACAAAACGGCTATTATTTGGTGGCTATTTCGCAATCACCTAAATCGATTTTAGATGAGTTTTGCTCACAGTACGGTTTTGATAAAGTCTATGGTCGCATCTACGAACTTGATACTACAGGTTGTTTTACCGGTTCGGTCACCGATGAATACTTAATTAAAAATAAAGCCAATATTGCTCAACGAGTATTTGAACAAGGTAATTTTGCTGAAGCCGGCTCGATTGCTATTGGTGATACTGATGGTGATATTTCACTGTTACAGTCAGTAGAGCGAGCCATCTGTTTTAATCCCAATCAAATCTTATTTGAGCACGCAAAGCGTAATGGTTGGGAAGTAGTCGTGGAGCGCAAGGATGTGATTTACACGTTATAATATTGGTATGGAAGGTAAGCGATTGTATCGGAGTAAAGACAACAAAGTATTAGCCGGTGTGTGTGGTGGCTTAGCCGACTACTTTGGAGGAGATCCGGCGTTGTGGCGGTTGGGTTTTATTTTACTTCTATTTGTAACAGGTTTCTTACCGTTTGGACTATTGTATATTGTGGCCTGGTTTATTGTGCCTGAGCAACCCGACGTAACGTACCGGGTGGTTGAATAGCATGGGTGTGGTAGACGCAAGACGGCTGCGCGTACGTAATAGCCAACCGGTTTGCAGCGGGCCGGTTGTCTATCATATGCAACGTGATCAGCGGGCTGAAGACAATTGGGCGCTGCTCTATGCCCAACAGTGCGCGCTTGAGCGGTCGGTACCGCTTTTAGTGCTATTTAATCTTACTGCACAATTTGGCGATACGACCTGGCGGCACTATGACTTTATGCTGCGTGGTCTGAAAGAAACGGCAGCAGTCCTTAATCGACTACATATCCCATTTGTGTTAACACAGGGTGATCCGATTGATACCATTCCAGCATTTATTAAGTCGCATGGGGTCGGACAAGTCGTGACAGACTTTAACCCTTTGCGATTTACTGATGCATGGCGCGAACAGATAGGGAATGTAATCGAGGTGCAGTTGGTAGAGGTTGATGCGCATAACATTATTCCGTGCTGGGAGGCGAGCGGTAAAGAAGAGTACGCGGCGTATACTTTTCGCCCCAAAGTCCACCGATGCTTGGCTGATTGGTTGGTTGCTATTCCGCCAGTACAAATACATCCATACCAATCTACTATCAAGTCTACGGACGTCGACTGGGGTGAGCTTTTGAATACGATAGAGACCAATCGAGCGGTGCCGCCTGTGACTTGGCTGACACCAGGCAGCGCAGCTGCCCGGCAGACATTCGATGATTTTGTGGCTAATCGGTTGGAGACATATGCTAGTGACCGTAATGATCCTAATAAAGATGGTCAGTCAAACCTTTCACCTTACCTCCATTTTGGTCAATTGAGTGCGCAACAAGTGGCGCTAGGGATACAAAAAATCAAGACACATCATGAAAGCAAGGCAGCGTTTTTGGAAGAATTAATCGTCCGCCGTGAGCTCACCGATAATTACTGTTTCTATAACCATACTTATGACAAAGTAGCTGGTGCGCATGCCTGGGCACAGCAGTCAATTAAAGAGCACGTCAAAGATGCTCGAGAGTATTTGTACGCGCAAACGCAGTTGGAAGGTATGCAGACACATGATGAACTTTGGAACGCGATGCAGAGCCAGTTAGTAACCGAAGGTAAATTACACGGGTGGTGTCGAATGTATTGGGCCAAAAAAATTTTGGAATGGACACCGGATGTACAGAGTGCAATTGATATTGCCCTCTATCTTAACGATACGTACAGCCTCGATGGTACTGATCCAAATGGGGTAGTGGGGGTCATGTGGTCAATTTGTGGGGTACATGATCGTGCGTGGACTGAGCGACCAGTCTTTGGCAAGATTCGGTATATGAATTATAACGGTGCCAAGCGAAAGTTCGACGTGTCTGCCTACGTCGAGAAGTACGCTGCTACACCACAATTATTTAATGAGTAAAAAAGAGCAAAAATTTATCCAAACCATTTGGGATTTTTATACCGAGCTAGGCCGGCATGATTTGCCCTGGCGCCAGACGACTGACCCGTACCATATTCACGTCTCTGAAGTTATGTTGCAACAAACGCAAGTGGGACGAGTTGTACCAAAATATAAAGCATTTATTGCTCGGTGGCCGAGCGCGGTTGCTCTGGCCAGGGCATCACTTGGTGAAGTGCTTCAAATGTGGCAAGGACTTGGTTACAACCGACGGGCTAAGTATTTGCACGAGTGTGTACAAGTAATTACTAGGACGTGCTTTGGCACGTCCCAAAGCACGTCCCTTGAAAATATAAATAGTGTGTACCCCCGTACACAATCGGCACTGATGGCATTGCCTGGGATTGGAAACTATACGGCCGGGGCTATCATGGTCTTTTCCTACAACGAACCGGTCGTATTGATTGAAACCAATATCCGCACGGTATTTCTGTATCATTTTTTTAAAAATAAAACTGATGTATCGGATAAAGACTTACTGCTATCTATTGAAGCTAATCTGCCGATAGAGCGATCGCGCGAGTGGTATTGGGCGTTGATGGACTATGGCTCCTACCTTAAGCAGACGCACGGAAACAATACTCGTCAGAGCAGACACTATACTAAACAATCTACGTTTCAAGGCAGCGACCGGCAGATTCGCGGCGCGATTATTAAATATTTAACTAAACAATCGCTAACTGGTTCGCAGCTAACGGCTCTGGTGATTAATGATATACCAAGAACTTTACCGAATCGAATTACTGCACAACTACAAGCACTGACAGATGAAAACTTAATAGTTACACAACAGTATCGTTACCGACTTCCGTAGTCTCGTCATAATACTTCCAGATAAAAAGATGGAGGTGACAGTGGCCTGGTTTTGATATATTGCTGGATAGGTTTTCCAGGATCCCATCATAAGCTTGTTCTTCAGCTAGCATTGCTTTGATGGTTTGGATTTCATCAAGTTCGGCTGGAGTGGCGGCAGAGAGGTTTGAAAAGTGGCGTTTCGACAGCAATAAGTGATGGGTTTTAAACACTGCATCGTACGGGAATTTGTTTTCAATAATACGCCAATAGGTAAATTCTCGATGTATCGTTTGCAGATCATCGATGGTGTCAGAATTGTCTCGCTCCGCGCGATACCGAGCAATCATCTCTGGTGTGCGGTTAATCTGATTTTTGATCATGATATTTATTTAGTGTCTTTGAGGGCAAGGGTAAAGAAAATACCCGGCACCATGGCTAGTCCAAGTATGACAAATATAAGTTGGAATGGTAAGTATAGCAACGCCGCACTACCGAGCAGTGCCCCAAGCACCATTGCCAGAGGGCGGGTAAGTCGGAAAAAACTAATCACGTTTGCGTCACTGCCTTCAGTGTGCTTAAAAAAGTAACTTTCAGTCGTGGCTTCAACCAGACTGGCCCCAATTCGACTAATAAACATCAAGACCATCCACGCGACGAGTGAAGCCGTGGTTATAGCCGACATGGCGGCAGCAGTGATGGCTAAAATCACCATTCCAAAGGCCATCATTTCTTTTTCGCCGATGTACTTATCAGCAACATAGCCGATTGGATATTCAAATACCACATACGCAAAAAGTCCAAAGGCAATAATGGTCCCAATCGAATCCCAACCAAAACCGATTTCAGTGGCGAGGTAGAGTGGTACATAAATCACCATCCAGGAAAAGAAGAGTTGCAGACTAAAGTGTACTGCCAGTACGTTACGAAGGTCTTTATGGATCCAGAACCGTCTAAACGCTCGTAATACTTTGACCTCAGAGTAGTGCGGATCCTGAAAATGTTTAAACTTTGCCAAAATTACAACCACAAATAACAAAAAGATCATGGCGGAGACGGTGTACGTTTGGTTTAAATTGGCAGTTGCATCACCGTCTCCAATAATAAAGCCCATCGTGAGCGGTGCCATTACTGAGGCCAGGCTCATTAGACCGAGGGTGAGACCGCGTTTGCTGCCGGTAGCAGTTTCGTTGTCGCCAATAAGTGTCTCCGAGAATATATCGATACTTAAATAAATGAGGGGATTGAGAGTGAGAAAAACCACAAACGCTACGATTGCGGTAGCTGGATGACTAGTGAGGCCCAAAATTAATAGCGCCAAGATTTCCACTACGGCCAGCCAGATTGTTAGTTGCACATTTCCAACTCGCTGCAAGACGCGTGAGATAAACAAAAATCCAAATACCGACAGGGCAGAGCCAATCGTATACAATGCACCCACGACTTCGGGTGAGGTAAATTGCTCCATGTACGTGGAGTTGCTGTAGGCCACGAGGAGGCCATGAAAGACAAATATAATCGAGAGTATGTATACGAACCAGTAGCGAATGGTGCCGTTAGGACTCTTGAACAATACCGGTTGCGACGGGCGTTCCATATCGATTATTGTAGCAACTGCCGCAGTATATATGGGTGCAGAGCGGGGAAAACAATTTTCAATTTAGGTAATTCGTTTGCTGCACGGGCATTGTTGAAATAACCAACAGCCCCGCGGCTACGCCGCGGGGCTGTTGGTTATGGGGCTGATACTGTTACAGCCCAATTAACACTGGGATGACCATCGGAGTCTTTTGGGTTTTCTGCATGAGGAAGCCACTCATTACGTCGGTCAATTCATCTTTGACAAAGTCGAGATCAATCGGATGCATCTTTTCGGTTTGCTTCTCTACTGTCTTTTTGATCAAGACGCGAGCTTCAGATAGTAGTTGCTGGTTTTCACGGAGATAGACAAAACCACGAGAGATAATGTCGGGTGACTTGCGCAGTTTACCTGTCTTGGCATTAACAGTTGCAATAATCACAAACATTCCGTCGGTTGCAAGTGATTGTCGGTCGCGTAAGACGACTTCTTGTCTGGCTCCGACGGTAAAGCCGTCAACCATAATTAATTCTGTCGCGGCGCGTTGTGGATGGTGGATGATTTCTGTCCCATTCTTGATGTCAATTAATGAACCGTTGTCTGGCACCACAATGTTTTCCCGGGGGAAGCCGTTTTCGATGGCGGTAAACATGTGACTTTTGAGATGGAAGTGGTGTCCGTGGATCGGTACCAAGAACTTTGGTTTGACTGCTTGTCTAATCCAGTTGAGTTCACCAGCATTGCCGTGCCCTGATGAATGGACGCTGGCGCTCTTGTAGTTGATAACGCGAACGTTTTTTCGGTAGATGTTATCTTTTAGAATCTGTACGGCAATTTCGTTACCCGGAATAACTGATGATGAAAGCACCATGGTATCTCGTTCATTGAGCGTGATGAACTTGTGTTTGTCACTCGCCATCCGCATCAAAGCAGCGAATTCTTCACCCTGGGCGCCAGTTGATAGAATCACGATTCGATCAGCCGGGTAGTCTGGAATATCACCAGCTTGGATAAAGGTGTCTGATTTGACTTCCAGTAGCTTAGCCGTGATTGCAATCTCGACGTTTGTTTTCATGCTACGTCCCTCAAGTACAACTTTTTTCCCAGCTTTCTCACAAGCGTGAATAATGGCAAACAGTCGATCAAATTGCGAGGCGAAGGTACCAATGATGATACGACCGCGAGTTTTGGTAATAATATCCTCAAGGTTTTTTAAGACGGTGTCTTCAGGGGCTGAGAAACCTTCACGGTCGGCATTAGTGGAGTCACACATAAATACCAAGTTGTTGTTTTTACCTACAGCTTCCCATGATTCTCGTTCCCGCTTGTCGACTTCGCCATCTACGTGCGTGAGTTTGACGTCAGCTGAGAACACCACATCACCGTGCTTAGTTTCAACTGCAATCCCCATAGAGTCTGGAATGGAGTGAGTTACAGGGAAGGTTTTAATTTTAAGTTTACCGACGGTGAATGATTCGCCCTCTTTAATCACGTTTATGTTAATTGGTTCCATGTGCGGAAACTCTTCTTGGCGCTTCAGCACCATCAGTGACGTGAGGTATTGGGTGTACATTGGTGGATTACCAATTCGTTCCATGATAAATGGAATACCACCAATGTGGTCGAGGTGACCATGGGAAATCACGATGGCGCGGATTTTGTGTTTGCGTTCTTCAAGATATTGCGTGTTTGGTAGGATGTAGTTGACACCGGGAGCATTTGATTCCTCAGAAACAAACTGAAACCCAGCGTCAATAATAACAATGTCATCTTTGGTTTCGATGATAGTCATGTTACGTCCAATTTGTTCTACCCCAGACATTGGAATGACTCGTACAGTGTCTTCGTCAGTGACTTCAGGCAGAATAGGTGATTTGTCGTCACGAGTGGCCATGCGATGAGTTAGAGCTGGACTTTTCATCGGGCGTCGACGGTTGTTTCCGCCACCACGACGGTTGCGGTTGCCATTGTTGCGACCACTCCCACCTCCTCCGTTTGGGCGTCCGCCGCCAGTGCGGTTACTGCCGCCTGTACGAGGCGCACCAGTGCGTCCAGCTGGCCTCGGTCCTTGACCAGTACGTGGTGTAGATGTTCGTGTACTGTGGGCGTGTGGACTGCGACTTGGAGTCGCGCTACCGCTAGTAGTATTGGTCCGCCGGACAGTTGTTCGTTGTTGATTTTTGTTTTGATTGTAATTCATAGTTTCTTTGTTGTAATTTTAAGTTCGTTAGAACTCATCTCGCAGTGAACCACTTGGTGATGCAGTGTGAGATGGGCTCTAAGTGTCGGCTAGTTATCGGTTATAAACGGCCATAGTCCGGCAGTGTTTATATACCAATCTGATACGTTCATAAACCGCTCACTTGGCTTACTGAGCTTGCTAAGCGGACTGATCTGCAGGTCATTGACAGCGACATACGTGAAGCTAGGTACAAAGAGAAAGATTGCCGGTTGCTCTTTCGCCACAATCGCTGCAAATTCAGTTAATGATTCAGTTCTGACAGACGAGTCTTTGCTGCTACGGGCGGTTTCTAATATATCATCAGCTTCGATACTGGTGTATTGCGACACGTTGAGTCCGGGATCATCTTTTTGTGATGAGTGCCAAAATGAATATAGATCAACTGAGCGACCGACGTCAGTTCCAAACAAGAGGACTTGGAAGTCACGAGGTCGTATAATTGCTTGTACCAAATCGCCCTGTTCATATTGTGCCACACTGACATCCGCTCCTAATTCGGTCCATACACTAGCAACGTAACTCGCAGTTGCATCAAAGGTGCTCGTATTGGCTGTTGCAATTGATACCGTTAAGGGAATAGTGTCGTCATCAATTTCTTTTTCCCAGATTCCGTCATTGTTTTTAACCCAACCATTATCCAATAATATGTTGCTGGCTTTGGTAATTAATGACGAGGAAGCGATGGCTCCGTCTGAGGCTTCTGCAGTAGTCACAAAGGTTGGAGGTAGGGGCGAGTCAGTAGCGGCGCCAAACCCGCCAAGTACTTCGTTGACCAACGCTTGCCGGTCAATTGCGGTACTAAGAGCCCGTCGAGCCGCAGCGTCTCGCAGAATCGGGGACTTATTTTGGTTAAAAAACAAAGCAAAAGTGCGGGGTAGCGGGGCGCTGTGAATGGTAAATTTATCTGTATCGATGGATGCGAGTTGGGCTACTTCGAGACTTGGAGTACTCGTAATTTCACCAGCTTCCAGGGCGGCAAATACTTCACCAGTATTTTCATAAAATCGGAGGGTTATCGCATCTAATTTTGTATCAGATTGATAGTATGGCGAGTTGGTCAGTTGGTATTCTTCGATGAGGCCCGAACGATTCATGACCGTGCGGTCAACCATGAATGGACCAGCCCCAATTGGTTCGGCGTTATTTTGACTAAACGGCAGCTGCTCAATAGGGAGTTCATCCCAGAGGTCTCGGGGCAAGATACCTATGGTTAAGTTTTCAATAAACGCTGGATAGGCTTCTTCTAATACTATGTTGAGTTCATATTCACCCAATTCCTCAATCAAGACTCCAAACCAGCTGCTTTGCAATGGGCTTTTGAGGTCTGGATTTTGAATCAAGCCAATCGTGTACGAAACATCGCGGGCTTGTAGTGGAGTATCATTATGAAATCGTACGTCGTCACGTAGGCGGACGTTATACACTCGGCCGTCGTCAGAGACACTTATTTCACTAGCGATATCATTAACTAAATTGCCCTCGGCATCTAGTTTCATTAAGCCACGATAGACTAGGGCTGCGATGTCTTGATCGGCTCTAGTGGTAGCTAGTACAGGGTTTACAAACCGTGGTGTCCCAACTATTCCCTCAATAATCTCCCCCCCGGC
Organism: uncultured Candidatus Saccharibacteria bacterium; assembly: GCA_964352875.1. Taxonomy (GTDB): domain Bacteria; phylum Patescibacteriota; class Minisyncoccia; order Phycocordibacterales; family UBA918; genus OLB19. The sequence continues at coordinate 28,588 of CAYGTP010000008.1, read as the reverse complement.
CACTGGTTCGTTATTGAAAGAATTCATACTCAAACTAATAACAAAATATAAAAATGTTGCAACTACTAGCAAAAATAGTCCTTGGGCCAGCCAACGATCACTGGTCTGTCTACCAGTAATAAACCGAAACCAGCGGTCAATTGGAGAGCGAGAATGTCTAAAATGTTCCATGGAAAGCAGTCAAAATGACTGGTTAAAAGCGTCAAAATACTACAGGTATCAACTAGTACGCAGCCGAAAGTAAAACCAGTCAGGCTGATTGTGTCAGCAGAGAGTCAATACTAGAGGATAAGGTGTACAAAAGTTGAGAGGGCAAATAGAATTCCAATCACTATTGCAAACTTAAACAGAAATTGCTCAGCGCCACGTCGCTGGTGAAAGGCTGCACTGAAGTTGTCACCACCAAAAGCACCTCCAAGACTCGAACCACGTTGCTGTAACAGAATTGCTGCAATCAGTAGAATGGCTAGGGTGATTTGGATATAAGGTAGTGCGGGCAGTAATACTGTTTCTATAAATGCCATCGTGGAATAATGATAGCAGAAAGTGTTGTGAGTAGCAAGATGGGTGTAAGTGGATGTATAAAAAGCAAAAGGGCGCCCATTGCTATGGCGCCCCGCAACCCATCATTCTGGATTCTAGTTCTGGCTGTCAAAAGAATAAGTACAGAATTATCCCACCGATCAGACCAGCAACTGCCGCACCGATGAATTCTGCAACAAAGACCTTTGTATTTTCGTCGTATCGTCCGAGCATGTCTGTGAACTTGGTGCCAAAATCGTTCCATATACGATGATCCATGGTGCTTTCGCCCTCCTGGTTTAGGTTGACTTACTGAAACATTAGCAAAAAGAAAAAAGTTACACATTTTGACACTACTGCTCAGTCTCCGTATAATGCACCTGCATCGCAGCTGGTAATGCAGCCTGCGAGTTTTGGAATTCATTATATTGAGTTAGTTATTTGTTAGTTAGTACATTATTTACCTATGGCAGAAGAAACTAAAGGAAGCGCTACTATCAAACCGTTAGCTGACCGCGTTGTACTGCGAGCCCTGACCGATGACGAAGCCGGCTCGACGTCACCGTCAGGCATTATTATTCCTGACACAGTAAAAGGTGATAAGGAAAAAGGTGAGCAAGGAGTGGTAGTGGCAGTTGGTCCTGGTAAGTGGGACGAAGATGGTGAAAAGCGGATTGCGATGGAAGTAAAAATCGGTGACCGCGTGTTGTATTCGAGTTGGCGAGAGAAAGTAAAGGTAGGAAAAGAAGAATACGCAGTGGTGTCTGAATCAGATATTATGGCTATCATTGAAGGGTAATTATTCACTAAAATAAAATAACAATGGCAAAACAAGTAATTTTTGGTGAAGACGTTAAGAAAAAGCTGAAAAAAGGTGTGGATACAGTGGCCAATGCTGTTAAAGTCACGCTCGGCCCACGCGGACGGAATGTTGTCCTCGATAAAGGGTATGGTGGCCCAACCATTACCAATGATGGTGTGTCGATTGCAAAGGAAATCAGCTTGAAAGACAAGTTTGAGAACATGGGGGCGGAGATAATCAAAGAGGTCGCTAATAAAACGAACGAGCTAGCCGGTGACGGTACTACAACTGCTACTGTATTGACGCAAGCGTTGGTCACTGAAGGACTCAAACAGACTACCATGGGGCTCAATTCTATGGCGGTTCGCAATGGGATGGAACATGCTGCGGCTGACGTGGTAGAAGCCCTGAAAGGTATGGCCACTCAGATCAATAGTATTGACGAAATTAAGCAAGTGGCGACTATCTCAGCTGAAAGCAAAGAGTTGGGTGAAAAAATTGCTGAAACTATTGATAAAGTAGGCAAGGATGGGGTCGTAACTGTTGAAGAGAGCCAGTCATTTGGTCTCGAAACTGAACTGACTGAAGGAATGGAGTTCGACAAAGGTTACGTCTCACCATATATGGTGACCAATCCAGAGCGAATGGAAGCTGAACTCAAAGATGCTCACATTCTCTTGACTGACAAAAAAGTCTCAAGTGTACAAGAAATTTTGCCACTCTTGGAGAAGATTGCCCAAACTGGCAAAAAGGAGCTGGTAATTATTGCTGACGATATCGAAGGTGAAGCGCTTGCGACATTTGTGGTTAATAAGCTCAAAGGCGGCTTCTCTGTCTTGGCTATCAAGGCGCCTGGGTATGGTGACCGTAAGAAAGAAATGTTGGCTGACCTAGCGGTTACTACGGGTGGTACAGTGATTTCTGAGGAAATTGGTCTTAAGTTGGAAAATACTGAAATTGCCCAGCTTGGTAAGGCTGATCGGGTAGTTTCAACCAAAGACAAAACCACTGTTGTCGGTGGCGGCGGCGAGAAATCTGCCATTGATGATCGCGTGAGTGCCTTGAAAGCGCAACTTGATGGTGCTTCGAAGTATGACAAAGAAAAGTTAGAGGAACGCATTGCTAAATTAGCCGGCGGAGTGGCAGTAATCAAAGTTGGTGCAGCCACTGAAACTGAGATGAAATATCTCAAACTCAAGATTGAAGATGCGGTCAACGCGACTCGCGCTGCGATCGAAGAAGGAATCGTTCCGGGAGGTGGGACGAGTTTGACTCGAGCGGCCAATATTGTTGAGAAAAATGTTTTATCTAGGAAGAATCTCGACAAAGAGGAGCTGGTTGGGTACAACATTGTCCTGAAGGCTCTCGAAGTACCGCTTAAGCAAATTGCAGACAATACCGGCAAAGACGACGGGGCGGTGATTGTTCAGAAAGTCAAAGATGCTGGGGGTAATGCCGGCTATGATGCTGCTAAGGGTGAAATGATTGATGACATGATCAAGGCAGGGATTATTGACCCAGTTAAAGTGGAACGAGCTTGTGTTCAGCATGCCGTTTCAGCAGCAGCAATTCTCCTCACTTCAGAGTGTGCGATCGCTGATGAGCCGGAAGACGACAAACCTGGTATGCCAGATATGAGTGGCATGGGAGGCGGTATGGGTGGTATGTACTAAGGTACTGCTGACTCGGTTTATCCTACAAAAAAGACCCACATGGGGTCTTTTTTGTAGGATATAGACAACGCTCTTTTTCTGTATTTTTTATTCTGTGGTTTTGTATATGTTTGCGTGGGTAATTATGATACAATCACACCATACTAATTAGGATAAATCTATGAGTACGATTGGATGGATTATTTTAGGAGTCGGAGTGGTCTTGGTAGGCTACTTTATTATGGCGTACAATAATTTTGTACGACTAACTCAGCGCACCAAAGAAGCCTGGGCAGATATTGACGTGCAACTGAAACGTCGCTATGACCTGATCCCAAATTTAATTGAAACGGTTAAAGGCTACGCGGCACATGAACGAGAAACGTTTGATGCAGTGACGGAAGCCAGAGCCAAGGCGACACAAGTTCACGTTGATCCGACCAACATCACCCCAGAGCAAATCCAAGCGATGGCTGGAGCAGAAGACGCATTGACTGGCGCCCTTGGAAAGCTGTTGGCAGTTGCGGAAGCGTATCCAGACCTTAAAGCGAACCAAAACTTCTCTGAACTACAAGCAGAACTGGTAGACACTGAAAACAAAATCCAAGCAGCTCGCCGATTCTACAACGGCAACGTGCGGGATTTGGCGATTGGTCTGCAGTCATTCCCATCAAATATCGTAGGAAATATGTTTGGTTTCAAAGAAGAATCATACTTTGAACTGGAAGAGGGAAGTGTGGAGCGTGAAAATGTGAAAGTGTCTTTCTAAAGTCGCATATGTCTATCACTCGTATTTATTACAACAAGCTAGTTCGTGACAACATCAAACAACGGATTGAAACCAAAGGTGCCCACTGTGACGTACGTTTACTCACTGACGTGCAAGAATATCAGCAAGAATTGTTTAAAAAAATCGCTGAAGAAGGAGGTTCGCTCGCTATGGCTCGAACCAAAGAAGAATTTATTGGTGAGTACTGTGACCTAATGGTTGCTCTGGAGGCACTAATTGAACAACTGGAAATTACGCCTGAAGAACTCGCCACGGCGCGCGAAGCGAATATGCAATTCAAAGGTGGATACAAGCATCGTCACTTTCTACATTGGTCGGATGACATGCAATATGAGTCAACGGATAGTCCACAAGGTATACCTCTATAGTAGGCTACCGATATAATTGAATAGTATGACAACTCTGTATACTCAACAAAGTAGTAACATTCGAAAGACCTGGTTTTTGATGGCCGTCTTTTTGGCGCTGATTATCGCGATTGGCTATGCGGTGGCGTGGTACCTCAACAACCCGTTCATTATATATATTGCAGTTGGCTTTGCGTTGTTTATGAATGTCATCAGTTATTGGTATTCAGACAAAATAGTCCTTCGCATGACTGGGGCGCGTCAGATAGAAAAAAAAGATCATCCAGAGTTATTCAATATCGTAGAAAACCTGGCTATTACCACCGGTCTCCCGATGCCCAAAGTCTATATTGTAGAGGACCCGTCACCCAACGCTTTTGCGACTGGTCGCGATCCTGAACACGCCGTCGTAGCTGCGACCACTGGGTTGTTGCAGATTCTTGATCGCAACGAACTTGAGGGTGTGATGGCACACGAAATGGCCCATATAGGTAATCGAGATATGTTGGTGATGACGGTGACGGTAGTATTAGCTGGCTTTATAGCGATTCTGTCAGACTTCTTTATGCGGTCATTGATGTTTGGGGGCGGTGACAACCGAGATCGTCATCCGATTTTTCTCGTATTAGCCATTGTGGGGATTATTTTGGCACCAATCGCCGCCCAACTCATCCAAATGGCGGTGTCACGAAGGCGTGAATACCTGGCTGACGCAACAGGTGCGCTTATGACGCGCTACCCAGAAGGCCTCGCGTCCGCACTAGAAAAAATTTCCATGCACGCTCGCCCGATGCAAAAAGCGTCACACGCAACCGCTCATCTGTTTATTTCTGACCCATTCAAAGACGGAGGGAAGCGTTCGCTCGGGCAACGGATTGGTGGTTTGTTCCAAACCCACCCACCGGCAGCAGATCGGATTGCCAAATTACGCGACATGAGTCTCTAGTCTGCGTTAGACTGAAAATCTGCTACACTGAAGGTACATGAAGAAACTGAGATTATCACGAAGTCGACTGCGTATTCCTGTCACGCAGGCAGTGATTGCGCTCGAGTTTTTGCTTGCCAGTGTGGTGGTTATAGGGACTGCCTGGTACGTTTTCTTGGGGCTCGAACAACTCTATATTGATTCGTATTCAGCCGTTTTTTATACTGAATTGATTACCATTCTTTTAAACGCGATTATTGGCGTCGAGATTGCGCGTGTTTTGGTAACGCATAGTTTGGTGGGGATTGTCGATATTTTGGGATTTGTTATGGCCCGCAAAGTGTTAGATCCGGCCGTTGCTGCCACAGATGTTTTAATAGTCGTTGTCGCTTTTGGGGTACTGGTGTATGTACGACAGTGGTTGCAGGGCAATGAGTTCAATAAAGCTGATTTAGGAGCGGTGGTTGACACTCGCCCAACAAACTAACCCTGTGGTATAACTAGGACCATTTGGAGAAGTGGCTGAGTGGTTTAAGGCGCACGCTTGGAAAGCGTGTGGGGCGTAAGCCCTCGCAGGTTCGAATCCTGTCTTCTCCGCATCATCGTGCTAGCGCGAGACACTATAACTTCTGCTAAGTTTGTTATAGTACAAAAATATGAATGAGAAGCCTAAAGTTATAAAAGTCCCCGATAGTCAGTGGAATAAAGAGAATAGAGAGCATCAGTATAATACTTACGAAGTTATGGGTTCTCTTGATTTTAGTTTGGGATCTACACCTTATGATTTTGAAGGTGAGTTAAATGACTTGTACACTGATGAAGATACTTATAAGGAGGGTGTGGAGGATATGGAAGAGGTAAATATAGAATCTATTCCATCACCCTTAGGACTGCAACTTAATACTACTGGTGTTGAAGGCATTAATGATGAAACAAACGGAATGTTTTTAGAGTTTCTAAAAGGGGGTGTTGGTGGCCGGTATATATTACTTTCCAATCGACAACAGGAGCTCGAGCTTCTTAGAAAATATATTCCCCGAATGAGTACCGAATTCAGACAAAAGTTTCTAGAGGTTTTTATAGAAAATATAGATACTGCTCTTGATAAGTATGGCAAACGAGCAATTTTGATGATTTCTTGATGCACGCTTTTTTGTTAAACAGGTATTTTGTTGCGCACGGGACCCTTCGTGGTGTGATATCGTAAATAAGCAAATCGGACATTACCGGCCTTGCCATCACACGGTTCTAACTCGAGACCGCCCGCAATGATTTACGAGAATGGAAGGGAACCATTCAAGTAATGTAAATCTGACACTTGTGTATTAAAACCTTAGCGAGTACCCCAACCACGCTCACTGTTGCTGCGAGGGTTGTTGTCAGAAGTATGTCCACCGCGTTCTGTTTCTCCTGCAATGATTGCATTGTATTCAGATTTGCTGATGAAGGTAGGTACATACGTTTGATTATAAGCCGCTAGTTGCTTGGCAAATGACCGCAGGTGATTGCGTGATCCGCGACTGAGGTTTTCATACACTAGGGCGATATCTTGATTATCAGTTTTGGCAATCTCTTGTTGTAGATCGTTTATGTCAAGGTCTTCAATCAACGCGCCGACACTGAGAGCTTCTTCGATTGACGTCAGTCCACGAGTGGTAAGGTCAGTATAGAGTTGCTGGAGGTTGGCGTTGACGAAGACGCCAACAGTGTCGTCGGTGACAGGGTCAGTAATAGTGTATTTTTCCAGTAAGTCACGAACAGCTTCGGTGTGGGTCTGCTCACTTTGGGCGATATTAGCAAAAATCGGCATATTCCACTGTTCATATAAAGTAGTATAGACGTCCCGAGCAAGCTTTTCTTCTTCGCGCATAAAGAGTAGGCCAGCTAATTCAGCGTCAGAGAGGGGTTGATTTGGGAGGGTTGCGATAGCCGGTCGGAGTGATACGAAGTCTGCTGCTGTCGGTGTGTCGGTGGTGGTGAAATCTACGTTGTTTGCACGCTGTTCATTTTGTTGATTGTGTCCGGGTTGGGTGGGGGTGGTTTGGGTATGTAGTGACCACCCACCAACACCGCCGACAGTCATAGCGGCGATAATCGCGATAAGTGCTTTCATAATTTTAGAGTTATTTTTTATAAGACCTTTTTGTTGTAGCTGAGTTTAATAAATTCACCGGGAGTGAGGCTACCAGCGTTGCCGTTGATTTGTACAGCAGGAAAGATGTATGTTGGTAAGTCGAGTGTTGCATCACGAGTTTGTCGTAGCGTCACAAATTCTTCTTTGCTAATACCGTCTCGAACATGAATATTCTCGGCCCGTTGTTGCCCGATAGTGGTCTGGAACATCATTTCACGCTCTTTGCCTTCGGGATAATCGTGACAGAGATACATCGGTGTTTCTGGCGGATATGATTCGAGCAAGTGTCGGACAGAATCAAACATCGTTTCAGCACTGCCGCCAGGGAAGTCGCACCGAGCCGTCCCCATATCAGGTGCCAGTAAGGTGTCTCCGGTAAAGAGGACTCCATCAATCTCGTACACCATATCAGCCGGAGTGTGTCCGGGTGAATGAATCGCTTTGGCTGGTATGGTACCAATCATAAAAGTTTCGTCAGGCGCAAAGAGGTGATCAAACTGCGAACCGTCAGTTTTAAAGTTGTCATTTAAGTCGAATACTTCTTTTAGGTACGTCTGCACGGTTTTAATCGGTGCACCTATCGCTTTCTTGCCCCCAATCTTTTCTTTGAGATAGGTGGAGGCTGATAGGTGGTCAGCGTGCATATGGGTTTCTAGTAGCCACTCGTTTTCAAGGTTGTGTTCGGTCACAAAAGCTAGGACTTGATCCGCTAATGTCGTGTTTGTCTCAACATTTTTGTGGTTGTAGTCCAAGACAGAATCAATCACCGCTGATTTTTTTGTAGCTGGATCCCAGACTACGTAGGTAATGGTATGTGAATCAGTGTCAAATATTGGGTGAATTTGTAATGAAGTTGTCATAGAAGCGTTTATTTATTCCACGGCATTTTGCTGAGTACGAAGGCCATGCCACACCAGCCAGTTATACCTGATACTAGTAACCCAAGGGCAACAAATGTTGAAATCAAAAGATAGCTATCATCAATGAAATATCCCGGTATCAGACCAAGTAGCATCAGACTTCCAGCCCCAATAAAAACTTGTCGCATCAGCGGGAGGCGTTTGGTGTGTGAGCCAGTTTGAAAGCCCGCAGCATCCCACGCCATAATGCCTCCCTCAACATTGACTAGTTCCGCTGTCACTCCGGCAGCGGTCAGTTTCTCGATAGCTTGACGACCACGGTTGCCGCTCCGACAGTGGATATAAACGGTTTGTTTATTTGAAAACTCATCTAGATGGTTTGTTACCGTACCGAGTGGAATATTACGGACGCCGGCAATGTGCTTCTCTTTGTATTCAGCCGGTTCGCATACGTTAATAAAGTCGACGCTCGTGTTGTTCTTTTCAGCCTCTAGTACCTGTTTAAATGCGGCTACTGATATGTGTTTCATATTATCCTTTGATGAGTGCTGTGAGCTTGTTAAATAATACTTGATCTTGTTTTGCTACGTCTGTGACAAAGTGTTTTAGTAAAAAAGATTCAGTAAAAGCTTGGCGGAGGCCAGCAAATGATCGCGATGCAGAGAGAAGGGTAGTGCTAGCTTTAGCGCAATCCACCGTCTCTTGTTGGAGTTCATTTTTAACTGACGCCAACTGCCCTTCGAGTCTACTGATGTGGTCTATGATTTGTTTTTTGTTTCTGGTCATGCGTGTATTATAGCATAGGGCCTATCCTATATACAAGACTTAGCATGTCGCACTGTGTAATTGAGTGGACAAATCTATTTATTCGTTGTTCTAATGCTATACTTTTAGTAATGACCGGTAGAGACCAATTTATTATGGGTTTTACCTTTTTAATGGGAGTGCTTGTGGGCGGGTATTTTTATGTGACTAGTTTTGCCCCAACGGTTGCAAATGCTCCCGGTCTCTCAAATCATCAAGCGACCGAAGTTAAATTTGTTGTGTCTGGAGAACAGTACGGCGGCTGTCAACGGTTGGGTAGTTGTCCATCATTTCAGTTAAGTAGTAATGGCGCCTATCGGTATATTCCAGTAGCTACTAGTTCAGAACTAGCGGCTGTACTAGAAGGTACGTTACCGAGTCGACTTCGTAATGAACTGGTAACAAGCATTGAGCGGGCTAACCTGGGAGCGTTGGCAGTATCGGCTCAGAAAGATTACTGCAATTCGTTTGTCGACGGGACGGATTATGTGTATCAAGTACGTGTACCAGGAGTGACGTACGAGCTTGACTCATGTCAAACCAGGTTTGATACAGATGGAGTACTCGGACGAAATTTAACAGCCATTTGGGATTATCTCGCTGAGCCTGAGACTGTGTACCCACTGATTTTAGAAGCTGGACTGAGCGGGTATTTAGAGTCACGCTTCCAATCAGCGAGAGAGTAAGACTCTGGTACAATGTATCTATGAAATGGCTAGGAGTAATGCTGTGTGTGGCCGGATTATTTCCGGCTGTAGTGTCAGCACAGTCTGTGTATTTTGTAGATGATGTTAAACCATATTCCGTGATTGACGTTCCTGAAGACGCTGAAGTAGCCCGTGCCTACTACGGCGAGTTGCGCGGAGCGCCTGATACGTTTGAGATTGTCTCGGCGGAAGATTTTGAATTGTTTGTACAAGTGGCGGCGCCAGAGATTGATGGGATAAGGAAGATCTATAACGGAATTATTGTTGAGGTATTAAATCGAGGTGGGGTGGTAGAAGTGGCTCGACTGCCGTCGGGTAGTGTGGAATGGCAGTCGGATTACGAGTTTTCCACTGGAGATAGCTATCTTCGCGGTCCGTCTTACACAGGAAAATTAAGTGCTGGAGTATATCGAGTCGAAGTCAGTACACCAGAAAATTACGGTAAATATGTGTTATTTATGGGTACTCGACATGAATCTGAGTATGGCCTTCTGGCTGCGATTGGAAATTTGTTCTCGATTAAGAAGTTCTTCGAAAAATCAACCTTTGCCGTTTTACAATCTCCGTATTTTGGAGCTCCTCTCTTACTATTTTTAATATTCACGACGTCGTGGTATATCCGTCGTCGCAGAGGTGCTGTAATAACTGGTGTATAACGAAATATCTTTGTTCTGCTATTTTGTTATTTTGAGCGCCGACAGTAGTTGGGTGGTTTCTAGGTTAGTGAGTTTACGATATTGACCAGGTTTGATATCGCCGAGTTCAATATGCATGATTCGGACTCGCTTCAGTGATTGGACTTGGTACCCAAGGGCTGCACTCATGCGGCGGATCTGGTGTTTTTTGCCTTCAGTAATAATGAGATTAAAGCGCTTTTGACTTTTTTGGGGAATGATTTCAGCTACTTTGGTTTTGTAGCCTTCAATCGAAACGCCTTCAGCCATATGTTTCTGAAACCAGTTATTGATAGGCTTGTCAACCACGACTTCGTACTCTTTTTCGTGCTGCGCGTCCGGGTCTAAGAGCGGACCAGTAACCCGACCATCGTCACAAAGGAGAATGAGACCTTCAGAGTCTTTGTCTAGTCGTCCAATGGGATGGATAGCAGTTAGATTAAAGGTGGCAGCAATTTCAGCTGCGATATCGCTTTCACCCACCCCCGGCGAATGAGTGAGGATGCCGCGGGGTTTGTAGTAAGCGAGATAGCGTTTTGGCACAGTCTGACCACTAATATCAACCACGTCGGCCGCTGTGATTTGTTGGCCGATGATGGCAGGTTTACCGTTTACTAAAATTTGCTTAGCGGCAATCATAGCATCGGCTTCACGGCGCGAGGCTACGCCTCGCGCCGCTAAATATTTATTAATTCTAATTGGGTATTCCATTACAGGCTGATTTTTAAGCCGACTGGACTGGTTTCTTCATTTAGTTCGATTTCAGGAGTGGCGTAGTACTGTAGCTCAGAAGGGTTGAGTCGTCGATCTTGGAGGCCGGTCTCTAGTTGGGCTTTAAATGGTAACGATTCGACTTGTAGATAATAATCCATTTCACGAGCATAGGGATCAGTTTGTAGTACCACAATCAGTTCAAAAGTACTGGCAGTCCCTGCAGGAATAAAGTAGTAACCGTCGCGCACTTCAGCTGAGCTTTTTATTACTGCAGTTGCGATTCCGACGTCCGAGATATCGTCTTGATCTGTTCTGATAGTATATCCGAGACGGTTATCTGCAGTATCTGTAAGTATATTCCTAATTGGAGTAGTAGGCATATAGAAGTCTTGTTTTAGAGCACCAAATCGATAGCTAACACTGAAAAGACCAGCGTTTTCTGTAAGCGCATTAGCGGTTTGTGCGGTAGTAAAATACGCGTGGCTGGTGATTGGTGATAAGGCTATAAAGAGTGCCACTATAGCGTTGGCGATGATGTACTTTGTTTTCATGTCACTATTCTACTACAATGAAACACTAAGCGCCTAGTGTGCGTATTAATTATGGAGTCTGAGTCAACTTTATTTACTATGCCTGACGAAGAAATTGTTGCGTTGATACGTCGTGAGCCAGCGATGTTTGGCCATATCATTGATCGATATCAAGCAAAACTTTGTCGGTATGTGATGCGGCTCGGGGTACGGTCCAAAGAAGACCAAGAAGACGTACTGCAGGAAATTTTTATTAAAGTGTATAAAAATCTAAATAGTTTCGATACAGGGTTGTCGTTCTCGTCTTGGATTTACCGAATTGGACACAACGAAGCCATTAGTTGGTATCGCAAGCGCAACGTGCGACCGGAAGGTCATCTCATTGAAGAAGGGGAGGATTTACTACATTTGATTTCTACCCGAGAAGCTGATTCGGAGGTTCAATTTGATGAGAGGGCAAACGCCGAGGCCGTCAGTAGCGCACTCGAGCAACTCGACGAAAAATACCGCAGTGCGTTAATCCTGCGCTTCTTTGAACACAAAGAGTACGAAGAAATCTCAGATATTTTGAAAATTCCGGTTGGTTCAGTCGGAACCTTGATCCACCGAGGTAAACAGCAATTGCTGAAATATATCGACCCTGAGCACATTCGCGTATGAAACCATCACTATCACAACCAAATATGCCACCAGTAAACGTTAAAGACGTTATTTTGACCAAAATTAACTCACAATCTATTACGCCGACTCCGAAATGGCAGTTTATGTGCCTTGCCTGTGTGATGTGGGTTGTCTGGGGCACTTCAGTAGTGTTAGGGGCCATTGCTGTCGCGGTACTTCTGTTTGTGACTGAACACAGTATGTTTGCTCTGTTTGAGGCTACGCACGAGAGTTATGCTGCGTTTGTATTTGATGTGCTGCCATATCTTTGGATTGGGATATTTGTGCTGATGGCGGCTTTGGCGTACATACACTACCGCAAGACTAGTCGAGGGTATCGGCAATCGATGATTGCCGTACTCGGTACCAGTATGGGCGCAAGTATGCTCCTGGGTGCTGTATTACATATTGCTGGTACGGGTGCCTATTTAGATCGGATGATGTCTGATATGCCGATGTATGAGTCACTTGAAGAAACAGAGCGTGAGCTCTGGCAACAGCCAACGGAAGGTCGACTGGTCGGATCACAAGTAGCAGGAAGTGATGTGATGCAATTTCAAGACATCGCCGGAGTTGTGTGGGATGTAGATATTACAGAAATGCAGACCGCTGATATGGAACTATTTAAGACAGGACGGCAAATTAGGTTGCTTGGGCTGACGGCTAGCACACAACGTGTCTTTTATGCTTGTGGGGCATTTCCTTGGTTATTTGATACATCGATCACTGTTGGAGGTCTGGCCACTGAACGCCAAGCGTTTGTCGAGCGGATGTATGCCCATAAAGACAATGCAGTCGCTCGTGCCGCGGCTCTGGAGGCTTCTGTCCTTGAGCAGGCAGATCCAGTCACTATGAGTCGCTGTGCTGAATTAGCCACTATCAGACGGATCGGACGGTCAATGGAATGATCGGGTTACGAGATTGCAATTGACACATCTGCTTTTTTATCCCAGAACTTGCTTTTTTTAAAAAAAAGAGTAGGATGAACGTAATACACAGCTTGACAGCTGGGTGGTTAGCAGCATTAGTAAAGGTATTGATTAGATATGAATTATATTCTGAAAGACGTTAGTGCACGTACGCTCGCCGTGTTGACTATAGTTTCACTTATTGTAAGCGCTTTTCCAGCGGCTTTTTTTGTGGCTGAAGCACAGGAAGCCCCAAATCCAGCGTCAATTGAAACAATTGATGCGCAGGCAGCCAGCTATGAGGCTGGAACAGAAATCGCTCTGAAAGCACTACGAGGAGATACATTAACTGGCACACTTACTGTTGCCCTCTCTTCGGCAACGGGTGGAGTATTTGGTGACGCTACTCTCAGTGGGTGTAATGACGATGGTAGCTTTGCGGTAACAGATATCACTATTGCCAGCAATGGTAACCAAAAAGCTTTTTGTTATAAAAACGCCAATGTAGGAGTTGATACTATTACAGCGACATTTACCGAAGCAGCCCCTGTTGAAAATGGACTGGTTGAAGAAGTTGTTGTAACTACTTTGGTGGTGGTAGGTGAAGAGACTGCTACTCTTGAACTTGAAATAGTAGAACCAAATGAACCAGTAGTTCCAACTGAAGATCTTACACTGACTGCTATCTGTAACTACGAAGCTGGTGGTTCAAAGTGGCGTGTCCGCAATGACAAGAACGACTTTGATGTTGATTTTACTTGGGAAATTTATTCCAACCAAGAAACTGGTGGTCCAATTACCGCTACGTTTGGTGAAGCCTTTGGTGACGGAGACACGTTTTTTGACTCAACCTTGACTGGCACTATGAAGATTTATTGGCTCGACGAAAACGACGAACAACAAGAAAAAACTAAGGCGGCTGGAAACGTTGTTTGCGAACCAGAACCAGAGCCAGAACCAGAAGTGCCACAAATCTGCTCATTTGCCGGAACGGTAGTTGATGCTACGGCTGATGTTGATGCAAAAACCAACGGGGGTGATTTGGTTAACCCAGCTCGTCGTAATCTAACTGCAGTAGAAACAGTCGCTCCATACGTTAACTTCTTCGGTCAAGAGGGTAATGATTGGCAAGTTAATCCATTAGACTTCGTTAGTCTAGGGATTGGTGGGTATGTCGTGTATGAATTTACTGACAAAGTAGCTGTTGATCAGCCTGGAGACGACATTGCAGTCTGGGAAATTACCGGTGGCTCAGCTGACCAGCAGTCAGACGAGATGGTAAAAGTCTATCTCTCAGCCAATGGTGTGGACTTTGAGCTCGCTGACACTATTACTGGTGATGGATCAGTTGATATTGCTGACACTACGCTTGAATACGTAAAGTTTGTAAAGTTGGTTGATATGTCACAAGGTATTCAGGGTGATAATGGTGACGGGTACGACCTCGATGCTATTACTATCATTGACGGGTCTTGCCAGGATTTTGCCAAGATTGTAGCGCATAAGATTGTTTGTACTGATGAAGCTGAATTTCCAAACTGGGGCTACGGTGGACCAAACATCATAGCTGACACTGCCCAAGACTGGGTAGATACCCATAACAGTTGTGAATTTGAGCGAAATTGGGAATTTGAGTGGGGTCCGAGTGATATCGCAACTTATCCCGGCGACGCTCTAGTTGGTCCAGCTGGACCGGACTGGACTACCTTTGGTCCAACTGATGCTGACGGAATGACAATGACAGTGGTGACAGAGGATCAAATCGAAGGTAATTCACACCTCTGGTTCCGAGAAGTGCTGCAAGATAATTTCATCCCATTCACCTTTGACACCGAAGGCGGTAACAACGACAACTACTCAGCAAAAAATAAATGCAACACAGACGTACGAAATTATGACAACTTTGATCGTATCGATGGTATTGCAACTGACGAAACTTATTACTGTGTGGCTTGGAATGTGGCGGTGGCCGAACCAGAACCAATGTGTACGCTAACGGCTGTTAGTGACACTGGCACAGTAGTGGTTGAAAACAATCAGTTCGCGGTTGAAACGTATGACGAGAATACTGCTTGGACAGCATCAATTCCTGGAGCAACATGGATATGGAACACTTTCTTTGTAGAAAATCCTACCCAAGATGAGACTTACACTTTCCGAGAAGACTTTATGTTCAACGGTGCTTCAGCTGCGCTACTTGAGGTAGCGGCTGACAACACCTATAAAGTCACTATTAACGGTACTTTGGTAGCAGACGTGACCGATGAAAATAACTTTAAAAATATTTCTCAAGATTCATACGACGTCATTTCATATCTCCAAGACGGTATGAACTGGATGGAGATTGAAGTTACCAACATTGGAATTAACGCCACTGCCCAGAAAAACCCAGCTGGAGTACTCTACAAGCTGACGGTAGACGCTGAGACAGAATGTAAAGTAACCACTGATATCAATCCAGAAGAGCCGGAAGAACCAGAATATGGTCCGTACTGTGGTGACGGTATCGTACAAGGCGAGGACGTTGAGGGTGGTTGGGAACAATGTGACGGAGGTGAGTCTTGTACTGCCTACTGTACTTGGGAAAACCAATGTCAAATTCATCAGTTAGTAAAAATTGACCTTGATCAAGACGTCGACGGAGAATCATTTGACGGCAAAATCTACCTTGGTTCATCAGATACAGTTATCCCGAACGGTACCTGGTTTAACTTCAATGAAGTGGGTGACGACAGCTTTGTCACCACTGCAAACAATAGCGACGGACTTGCTGTCCAACGTGACACTGGTAACAACAAGTTGTTCCTTGGATTTGTTGGCGGTAATGGATCTAAGCAACTCGACATTGCTTCTGGTCAAATTATGACTCTCGGTATTGATTTGAGCGGGGTTGATCGGAGTCCAAATCCATCATTCAAACTCGAAGATGGGAGCGGTAGCTCATTTGACGATGTGTTCGCAATTGATTCGAATGATAACTCAATCGACTTTGATCTCCGAGCTGATACTGGTAACGATGGAGTGAGTGTGGTTATTGGCGAAGGTGAGCAATACGACTGCCCAGCATGTAAAGCAACTGTAGAAGCACGGATTGTGCTCCAGGATGGTGTGAGTATCGACACTAATGGTGCTGGCAACCTGACTCCGACCGTACGACTCGGTGACGGATCTACCGTGGCCTTCGGTGAATGGTTCCCAATTTCCGAGGAACTAGTGGAAGGTGAATCAGCTGTCTATATTGATGATGCTGAAACAGTTACGAACTTTACCAACCCTGCTGATATTCCAAGCCTCTTTGTGAGTCGCGAAGGTAATGGAGAAGTAAAAGTTGCGCTCTATGGCTTTCATAACCCAGGCGGTGACGCTAACTATGAATCACTTCGAGCTACGATTGAATTCAATGACGGCAAGATCCTTGGTGGTGCAACTGAGCAAATCCCAGGAAACTTCAAGCTAGAAAATCACTCAGAAGCTGATAACGTAAACAGTAATGATAACTTCGACAGCTTTAGTGAACACGGTGACCGTACTGCAGTTGACTTTGACTTCTGGGTAGATACCAAAGCTGATGGTATTACTATTACACTTGATGATGAGTCAATTGAAGCATGTGATGGTGATACTGATCCACAAGTAGAACCGGTTCTCTACGATGTATACGGTTACAAATGGAACGATACAAACGGTGATGGCGATTGGGATGATCTCAATGAATTTCCAATGTCTGACTGGACAATTGAAGTCACTAACGGAGTAGATACGTTTGCCACTACCACAGACGCTAACGGGTACTACTACTTCGAAGTACCAGCGGGCGAATGGGTAGTATCTGAAGTACAGCAAGTTGGTTGGACTCAGACTTTCCCGGTAGAGCCAAATACGTGCACATACAGTTTCTACGGTGCTAACGACAAACAGCTCCTAGTGAAAGTGCTAGAAGATTACGTGTACCAAGATGAGTATTACTACCAAGGTGATTTTTGTAACTTTGGTAACCAAGCAGACGATGATGGTGGCAATGGTGGAGATGAGGAAATGTTCACTATTGAAGGGTATAAATTCGAAGATGTTGACGGTAATGGATTCCCAAATGAAGAAATCTACCTAGCAGACTGGACAATTGAAGTCACTAACGGAGTAGATACGTTTGCGACTACCACAGACGCTAACGGGTACTACTACTTCGAAGTACCAGCGGGCGAATGGGTAGTATCTGAAGTACAGCAAGTTGGTTGGACTCAGACCTTCCCGGTAGAGCCAACTACTTGTACGTACGAATTCGTTGACACTACTACAGAAGAATCCGCTCGCTTCGTAGTCTTAGATAACTACTGTGACTTCGGCAATCAACGTAATAGTGATGATGGCGGTGGTGATGGTGACTCTGGTGGTAGTATCACTAATACAAACAGTGGTAATAATGGCAGTTCTATCAGTGGCCGTCGCAGTATCAATACTGCTGAGAGTTCAGAAGAAGCTGGCCCAGTGCAGCAAGTGGCAGGTGCTACCACACAGTGTGGCATGTACCTGTATGATTACACACGAATGGGTCTCTTAAACGACGTTTGGGAAGTGCAGAAGCTCCAAGCTTTCTTGACTGGACAAGGCTTCTTTACACCAATGACTGGTGTATTCGATGTCACTACTGATGCTAACGTGAAGCTGTTCCAGGCTGCTCACAAGATTGATGTGCTCGATCCATGGTTTGAAGCTGGAATTGTGCCGCATGATCGACCAACTGGTTGGGTGTACAAGACAACTAGATGGAAGATTAACAACATTGTGTGTCCTGGCAGCGAAGCCTACCCAAGTCTCACTGGCGAGACATTGTAGTCGCTCTTTTGTCTGCTTAGGCTGATACTTAGATGGAACAGTAACGGCCCGCGCGTAGCGCGGGCCGTTACTGTTTGTGGTAAAATATCCCGTATACAGTATGAAAAAACACCTCACAGACGCCTTTGTGCCGAGTGCTGAGAATGACTACACCCCAGCGGTACTGCAACAGGTAGCGATGGGGGCGATGGCCACTATGGTGTTCCTAACCTTTACGATTGCTAATTTTCAGTCACTGTTATGGTGGTCGTCTGATTGGCTGGTAGGAACGGTGTTGCCAGCTGTCATTGTGGAGTTAACTAATGAAGAGCGAGCTGACGATGCGCTTGGGCAGCTGCGCCGTAACGCAACGCTCGACGCCGCCGCTCAGCTCAAAGCCGAAAATATGGCCAAGGAAGGTTATTTTGCTCACTTTAGTCCCTCAGGCGTATCGCCCTGGCATTGGTTTGGACAAGTTGATTACCCATTTGTTCATGCCGGTGAGAACCTCGCTGTTCACTTTACTGACTCTGGTGAGGTGGTTGAAGCATGGATGAATTCACCGACGCACCGGGCTAACATTATGAACGGTAATTTCGCTGAAATAGGCGTTGGTACTGCCAAAGGTACATTTGAGGGCTATGAAACAGTCTTTGTGGTACAGATGTTTGGTACACCGGCCTTGGCGTCGGTTCCAGAGCCGATTCCGGTGGTTAATATCGACCCAATCCCGGTTTTAGCAGCCGAAGGTGACAGTGTCCCAACCACAACGTCTGAGCTAGCCTTGGTGAGCCTTGATGATGTTACTGCCCCTACCACTATTCCGGAACTAGCTCTGGTAGATGTAATCGAGGCTCCAGCCACTAGTCCGATTGTTAGTGGTGCGAGCGATTCACTGGCCCTTGAAGAAAAGATTGCCAGCACCACCCCCGACATTCCGGTTGAAATTGTAGAAATAGTGACTCAAGATGACCGGGTAGTGTTTGTTTCAGATACAGTTTCGACCTCGACCGCCTTAGTGCCCGCCACCATTGCTCCCGATACAACCGGTGGTAATAACTCACCATCGATCCTCGCCAAAGCCGCCACTCAACCGCAACTGTGGCTGCAGTATCTCTATAGTGCGATGGCAGTATTTGTACTGTTGGCGTTGTTGATTTCAATTTTTATTGAAATCAAACACCAACGCCCGATGCAAGTGGCTTATGCCAGCCTACTCTTGCTATTGATGGGTGGTTTGTACTATGTACACGCCAGTTTTACAGCTGGCGCATTGATTATATGAGCGATCACAACACGGTGAGCACCATAACCGCCGCCACTGTTGGGGCGGCCCAATCGGCCCCTTTGTATAGCTCACAGCCAGCCGCGGGCTTTCCGGCACCGGGTGATGATGAAGTCGAAGCGTCGCTTGACCTCAATGATTTATTGATTGACCATCCAGAAGCAACTTTTTTTGTCAAAGTACAGGGTGATTCGATGATTGACGCGGGGATTTTTGACGGCGATATTTTAGTGATTGATCGTGCAGTGGAAGCACTATCAGGTAAGATTGTGGTTGCTGCTGTGTATGGTGAACTGGTAGTCAAACAATTGATAAAAACCGCTGATGGAATGGCACTTGTTTCTGCTAACGAAGCGTACAAACCAATCCAAATTAATGAAAAAGATGATGTCTACGTCTGGGGGGTAGTTATCGGTAGCGTGAGAGTATTTTAAATAGGAAAACCGGAGCGTGGACGCTCCGGTTGCTGGTGTAAGCACAGTCTAGGCTAGTGCTTGGTAGCCCGCTTGGCTTCTATGGCCAGAATGTGCAGCTTCATCCTCTCTGCGATTTGCTCGGAGAATGACCCCTGTGGTGAGAGCTCGTCTCGCCATACTCTCAAGTATGGGTAACCGGGCAATCCGACCGAGAACAGTAGCAGTCTGGTGCGACATCGAGGACAGGCGAGAGTGTAGGCTGGTTGGACGGCCGTGAACGAACCAACCGGTGTCCCATTCATAACTCCACCACAGTGCTTGCAGGCAAGAGTGAAAGTTATGCCGTAGTTTTTAGGCACCAGATCTGGGTCGGCCGGTGTGAACGGTTCGAACACCTCCTGGCAGCCGGGACATTGAAATTGCTTCTGATTTCCCGGTACCGGCTCAAAACGCCGGCCACAACGCCGGCACATCGGTGGGTTGTTGGTGTAAGACACGAGCGGTCTCTCCTTCTGACTTGGGTAAGAACAAGCTAAACAGAAAATGGCTTCCATTTAGCCACTTTTATTTCATAATTTGGTGAGGAGAGTTGTTATGCAATACAAACGGCTACGCAGAAGCGGTAGTCGTCTTTTTGGTAGTATGCATTTGGCGGTATAATGCCGACATTGGTTTGATTATATTTCGTGATTACTATTTGTCAACTAGTGAAAGAATATGAGCTACTAAACGTCATAACCCGTATGAAATATTGTATTTGGTTGGTTGTAATGCTATTGCTCGTTCCCGCTGTCAGTGAGGCCTATCGCGGCGAGGTCGCAGGATGGGTGCCGTGGTTTCAGCTGGAAGAGGGAATGGAAAGTGCGCTTGATAACATCGATGAGCTCGACACGGTGTATTTATTTGTGTATGAAATCGACGGTGCTGGGCACATTGTCGAAAAAGCTGATCTTGATTCACGGGACTGGGAAAATTTTATCGAAGAGTTAGACGATGAGCGAGTAGAGGTCATTCCGACGCTAGCTTGGTTTGACGGTGACGCCATTCATGCAGTTTTAAGTAATCGTCGGATGCGAGAGCAGCTGATTGACGATATAGTTGCATTGGTAGACGATCATAACTATGATGGTGTTGATATCGATTTTGAACAAAAAAACGCAGAAACTATGGACTATTTCTCTCGGTTTTTGCGTGACTTGGAGAAAGCACTTGGCCGGGATGAGTTAGTCTGTACGATTGAGCCGAGAATGGCTCCAGAACATCGTTGGCGACCTGAACAAATACCAGACAGAATCCAATATGCTAATGATTATGAGCGTATCAATCAGTATTGTGATCGAATTCAGCTTATGACCTACGATCAGCAGCGGGCGGATATTGTACTCAATGATGCCCGTCGTGGGGTTCCGTATTCACCGGTGGCGGACACTGATTGGGTTGACCACGTGCTTGACATTGCTCTGAAAGATTTTGAAGAAGATAAACTGATGTTAGGAGTAGCTACCTACGGCCGCGCGTGGGACGTCACCGTAGCCCCTGACTGGTATCGGGACTATACGCGAGTTGCCACACTCAATCAGCCCCGGATTTTGGAGCTAGCCGAAAAATACGCGTCGCCAATCGGCCGGACCGAAGCAGATGAGGGAGTGATTACCTATTTCCCGGAAGATTCTATCTATGCAGTACTGAATGTCTTACCGGTGCCAGCCAATACCCCAAAAGGCTTTGAAGCGGCTGCCAAGGCGTTATTTTTCGCCACGGAGACAGGTATGGAAATACCCGTTCGATTTGTTACCTGGAGTGATGCCAAATCGATTGCTGAGAAACTCGAATTAGCCGAAGATCGTGACCTCCGTGGCATCTCCATCTTCAAGATTGATGGTGAGGAAGATAAAGACATTTGGAAGTTGTTCTAATGTCCTGCTAGGTACTATGGTAATGTCCTCAATATTTTATAAGACAACTTCATAGTCGTACGCTCCGCTGAATGTAAAGGTATCCGAACTTTTAAAGGTTTAACAGCATAACACCGCCAATAATCAGGACTGCCCCTATTCGCTTATAGAGAGTCAACTTTTCGCCATCAATCTGGTGTGACATGAATGACGTAACTAAAGGCGAGCCTGCTGCTATCACAGCTGGGACTGCAACAGTAGTTGAAAACTCTAAAGACAAGTAAAAAAATACTGTTCCGAAGCCCATTAATACTCCAGCCACCCAAGCACTTTTAGTTTTTAGACCTATTAGCTTCTTAGGGCTTGGGACATGCTGATATTTGATGACATGCAGGGCCAGCGCATACATGACCATAAAAGCACTGATTAAAAATAGCAGCTGCTGCCAACTGTAGGTGGCGGTTACAATGTCCATTAATGCAAAGCCTATGCCCCAAGAAACCGCTGTCAGAAGTGATAGTAAAATTGTTCTACGATTTATGTTCTCGGGGCGCAAGGTTTTTTTATCGAACGCCAGCATAATAGCACCAATAGAAATCATAAATAATGAAACTATTTGAGCTGATGCGATAGATACCCCAAGGAAGATTGTAGTTACAACGATAGTAATCACAGAGTAACTATTTGACAGCGGTGCCGCTATTCCGACTGGTCCCAATGCTAGAGCCCTTATGAAAGATATGTACGCTATAGTAAATAGTAAAGCTATTATAGCTATCACACTTAATGACCACGAGAATTCCCACGGAGTAGAATCAAATATTAATAAAGGAGTGGCGATAATAACAGCTGCAGATTGTAGTATGAGGTTAGCTGACTCAGCACTTATGGTCTGACCACTTTTCCCTGCATAATAATCACTGACACCCCAGAACAATAGAGCACCTATTCCGCCTAAAGTCGCAAGAAAAACCATTAGCTGAGTATATCAGGTTCTAAATGACTGTTAAGAAGGGTAGTAAATCTAAAATACTACTGAAACAGAAGTATTTTTTGCTCCGGCGGCAGAAATTTCTCTTGTTACACAAGCAGTACAGGTTGTCACGATTCTTCATACTTCAGAATCGCAGGCAACCTCTTCGAATCCTAACGAAACAGTTCCCCGGACTGTTTCTCCACCGGAGCCTTAAAATCAAAAAGCCGCACCAAGTGCGACTTAAGATTTTATAGGCTCCGCTGGGTGAAGGATGTTCGAACCTGCGTGGTGTGATACTAGCGCCGGTATGGTGACGGTTCGACAATTTGTACAAGCCATAGAAACGAAAAACAGCTCCAGTGAGGAAGACTGAAGTGCCCTCCGCCAGCATGAAGCTGGAATTACCGATGGGTGCGGGTCTTGTCCCTGTGGGACTGATAGCACCGACGGCAAAGATCGTGGTCTTTGTCGCGGCTCATGCCGCGACGTGTGCGGTAGTATATTTTTCCTCCGCACTCGCAGCGTGTCTTCATGACTCCCTCCATCTGTGTTTCTGTATAGTGCCTTAAAAATTAATAGAGTCAAGTCTCGATCCATTAGCTCGACTTTCAGAACCCTACAAAGAGCAAGAGTTTATATTAAATCCAAATCTTATTTCTTCGGAGTTCGTTACATAAAAAAGAGTCCGCTCGCACCCCTGAGGATGCGAGCGGCTGAGGCCTAGGGCTCGTTGCTGAGGATGATGGCGGGCTGCGTCACGAGGAGCTCGCCGATGGTCAGCACCCCCGAGCGCCACTTCTCGATGTTGTCGGCGTTCATTCCGAGCTTCGGGTCGCGCATGAGCTGCTCCTCGGTGATGCTGTGCCGCTCGAGGAGGGCGGGCAGGTTGTTGCACATCTCCTCGAGCATCTTGAACATCTTCCCGAGCACCGGCTCGATGAGTCTGGGGTTGGTTCCCGTCGCCTCGGCCATCACCCGCCCGAGGCCGTTCTCGATACACCAGCGCAGGTAGGCGAACTTTGCCTCGACCAGCGTCTGGATGGTGACGTAGTTCTCGAGCTGGTCGGCGAGCGCCTCCACTGCCCCTTCGATGAAGGGACGAATGGCCTCCCGCTGACGGCTCCCTTCGGGCATCTTTGCCACGAAATTCTGGTCGGCGATCGTCGCCTCCCAGACTTGGATGGGGGTCGGTTTCACTTTAAGCCTCCTAAAGGACAAGTTACGCTCTCCATTATACACAGAAATTATGTATTGTCAAGTGTTTGCTCCGCCAGTTGGATGCATTTCGAACAATCAATTGGAGAGAAATTGGAGGAAATGGGGTCAGCCACCTTTTCTTCCATGAATTTTGCTGGCAGGAATCTCTCTTGCTACACAAGCAGTATCCCATTTGGCTAGATTATTTCGCAAACTCATAATCTTGCTCAATCGGGCTTCGAGTCCTGACGAAAGTGACATTGAGTCACTTTCTCCGCCGGAGCAAATAAAAAAAGACCCGAAAGGGGACTTCTTTAATTTGCTCCGGCGGTAGGATTCGAACCCAGTTGCTGTCGGTACTACTCTTATATAGTTTTTAGTGAATTTTTAATATTTGTCTTGGTTATTTAACTTTTTTCAGTCGAAGTTTTACTTTATAGTGAAGAAATACCACAATTAATTTCGAAATTAATTACGGTATTTATTTGCTAGATAAATATTGTAAGACAGGTTTCGGTAAAAAATTTTTATATTTCACAGGATTCTGGAGGATTTCACTGCCTGAAACGGGGAAGTTAGTACGAGGTTGGTCGACGAGTATATGCTCGGCGGAAAATTCGGCGGCGAGCTGTTCGCCGTAGGGTTCGGAGCTAAACACGGCGTTAAAATCTGTCTGAGCGCAGACAGATTTGAGCGCGTCTAACCAGATATCCCAATGACCAGTTCCGGATACGTCGCGGGGGAGTGGTTTGTCATAGTGAGCGATAGTGACCTTTGGGTAGAGTGTTTGAAGCCAGGCTACACGAACTGCACCCGGAATCGGTTCTGTAGGGTCGGAGAAAACAACAATGGTGAGTGTCTTTGCTTGTGCTATGGCCGTATCAATCAGAAATTGATGGCCTTTGTGAACAGGTAAAAATTTACCCACGACCAGTCCATGTTTAAAGTGTTTACTCATGGTAGCTAGAGTAGAAACTCCGGTTGCTCTTCGACCAGGGAGACTGTCCGGTCAGCTGGGAACTCAGCGGCTGTACAGTGATAGCCGTAGACTTTGTAATCAGTCAATTCTTGCTCAATATCTTTATAGTAGGCATGGACAGGATTGTTAGTGGCTGAAGTATCAAAGAATATTGTTTTTTTAGATTCAGACCGGTTGGCTAGAAATTGTTTCGCTAGAGTGATGTCTTTAGTATCGCCTGAATAATAGATTAATTCAGTTTGGTCAGTGAAATAATAACTAAAGCCAGGCATCCCGGGAATATGCGTGCCGTTTATATCTACAAAACCAACTGGGTGTTCGGTAGTGATTTGTAACAGTTTCACGTTGTCTATTTGAAACATTAGAGTTAAGAGTTTTTCAATTTCTACTTTAAATGATTCGGTGGGGTATAAGATAGTTGTATTTAATCCTAACTCATGTTTGCGGTGGACAATAATATGGAATAAAGTCGCGATATGGTCACCGTGCAGGTGGGTTAGTAAAATGTAGTCAATTTTGTCTAACCAGTCATTTTGGTGAAGTTTCTCAAATACTCCTAATCCAGCGTCGATTAGAAAAGTAGTATTATCAGCTCTAACCAGGGCTGCTGAGTTGCCATTTTTGTAGTCAGAAGCTTTACCGGTACCGATAAATTTGATTTTCATGGGGACAGTATACAATAGTCAGATGCAATGGGTTGGATTGTTGGATTGTAATAATTTTTTTGTATCGTGCGAACGGCTCTTTCGACCAGATTTGGCAAAACGACCAGTGGTAGTGTTGTCGAGTAACGATGGCTGTGTGGTAGCACGCTCGAAAGAAGTAAAGGACATGGAAATACCAATGGGAGTGCCCTATTTTAAAGTAAAGGACACACTCAACCAAGCTAATACTGCAGTATTTTCTGGTAATTTCCCCTTATATCGAGATATTTCAAAACGAATTTTCACTGTCCTTAAAGACACGGTAGCAGTAGTAGAGCAGTATTCAATTGATGAAGCTTTCTTTATGCTAGACGATAATCAGGGCTCAGTAGTGGCGCAAGCAGCGGCGATACAGCACGTAGTGGAAGCGCGAGTGGGTATGCCAGTTTCGGTTGGAATTGCGGCAAATAAGACCATCGCCAAAGCCGCCAACCAGGTTGCCAAACAAGGAACTGGGGTTTTTTGGTATGACGCTGAGACTTGGAAAGTTGCCACTATAACCACACCAATCGGCAATATCTGGGGGGTGGGCCGCGGTCGAATTGAACAGTTTCGACAGCATGGAATTAAGACCGTAGCTGATCTGTTAGCGGCTGATACCGGTCGAGTGAGTAAGTTGTTTGGGGTAGAAGGGGAGCGCTTGCAAGCTGAACTTTCAGGGCGCTTGGTGGGACTGGTACGACAGCGACAAGTACTCCAAAAAAGCTTGATGAGTACTCGTTCTTTTCAAGCGACGACCGCTGATCAGTTAGTGGTTGAGGATGCGTTGGCGTACCATTTGCGACGCGTGGCAGAAGATTTGCGGAGTATGGAGGCGGCGGCTCGGGTGCTCAAAATTATTATACGACCCAGCCGCTACAGCGATTTTGCGTTGCAGGGCGGTAGCGCAGAGTTGGTTTTTGCTACGCCTTGTAGTGATACTGCTGAATTTCTACGCGGGGGAATGAAGCTGCTGGCACAGATTTATCGGGCCAATGTGCCGTATAAAAAAGCCGGCGTAATGGTTGGTGGTATTGTACCAGTATCTGAGATTCAGCCTGATTTGTTTGCAAATACAGGTGATGCAACTGCTGGTACTGTAGCAACCACACTTGACTATATCAATCAAAAGTATGGTTTAGATACAATTGGGTTTGGTCAGCGTTTGAAAGAAAAAGCTTGGAAATCAAGCCGTAAACACATATCCACAGTTTCAACGACAAATTGGCATAATCTACCAGTTGTGAAGGCCTTGTAATGGACTAGCGGTCATAGAGACAAAAAATAGTTGTGACTTTTTGCACGAGAGCGAAGTTAGAAGTAGTAACTAAAATAAAAAAACCAGTGCAGAAAGGTTTAAATAGAACGATTGAAGACTATGAGTCATATGGTGTCTGTGACTTATCAACAGGAGAAAATAAGACAACGTCAAAGACCACGGTATAATTTCGTTAGATCGGACGGATGAGCAGAAGCGTTACTAGGCTGAGCCTTTTACACAGTAGCAATTTTGCACTCCACAATACCATCTGTCCGAATAGTAGATAGCTCGTGTTGTAATCGCGCTCCTACGAAAGTTAGTTATTTAAAAAATAATAAAAAAAGAACATGTTCGTATTATCAAATACGCATGCTGCATACCGAGGGGTCGCGACCTTGGTAGCTGTAGCACTGGCTCTTTGGACACTTGGTGTACATATGCATCAAGCCACAGCAGCCAACATTGTTGTAGTTAGTGACTTGCTCACTGACTCAGCACCCAACGCATCGTCAAGTCATACGATTGTGTTCACAACTCCAACCGGAGTCGTGAACGGAGGATATATTGAGATCGAATTTACTGACGGACCATTTATAAATGGCGCTGTCGATCACACTGATGTTGATATTGCTTCGACCACTGGTGACTTCACAGTCGCCGCGAACTGTGGTGCAGCTGACGAGGTAAGTGCTGTCTTTACCGCTGGTCCAACCCTAACGTTGACCTTCTGTCCAGGTGACGGCGGCTATCTATCAGCGGGGGCTACTACCACTATCGAGATTGGTACTAACGCCACCGCAGACGTAGCGGGTGATCAACAGCTCACTAACCCGGGAACAATTCGATCGTACGAAATTAACATTGACGCTAATAACGTAGACAGCGGTGCAACTCGAGTAGCGGTTGTCGATACAGTTACGGTAACAGCTCAGGTTGATACCAGTTTTGACTTTACGGTCAGTGGACTCGCCACTTCAACTGTAATCAACGGTACCTCTACTTCTGGTTCATCAACTGCTATCGCTCTACCATTTGGTCAATTGACTGAGGGAGAAATCAAAACCCTTGGACAACGCCTCAACGTACAGACAAATGCCCGTAACGGATTTGTTGTAACGGTAGAACAAGATCAAAACATTCTGTCATCAACTGGTGCTGACATCGATGGCTTTGCTGACGGTAGTTACAATAATGATCCGACGGGTGCAGCTGGTGATTGGGCTTCCCCAATACCTAGTATTAGTGAAGAAGATACCTGGGGACACTGGGGACTCACTTCGGCAGATGACTTAAACGGCGGAGAATTCCAGAGCTGTAACACACCAGCTAATGGATGTTGGGTCGCGGCCAGCACAACCCCACGGCAAATCTTCCATCATGACGGACCGGCTGATAATGCAACCGCAAATATCGGTTCCACTACAATTGGTTACCAGATCGAGATTAGTGCCTTGCAGGAAGCGGCTGATGACTACATCACCACCCTTACATATATTGCAACACCGACCTTCTAGAAAATTGTAATTAGTACTAAAAACACACCTACATATATAGGTGTGTTTTTAGTTATGTACAGGTATAGTTGTATCTAACCGGTTTGTCTTTCTAAGGGTGGTAGAATGTGGTCAATATTTGTTTAGCGCATTGTTATGAAAATTGCCTTACCGCAACAGTTTGTTAGTTATTTGTTCCTGATTTGTCTGGTATTATTGCCGCAATTCATACACGCTCAAGTAGGTGCGGGTGTTGGTTTACGTCCGGCCACAATCGAAGATGCGGTCGATCCTGGCAGTACACACAGTTATACTGTCACGGTCACAAACTTAAGTTCAAGTGAAAGTACATATTACTTGTTCCCAAGAGACATTATTGGGGTACGAGACGGT
Source organism: uncultured Candidatus Saccharibacteria bacterium (assembly GCA_964352875.1). Classification (GTDB taxonomy): domain Bacteria; phylum Patescibacteriota; class Minisyncoccia; order Phycocordibacterales; family UBA918; genus OLB19. The sequence goes on along the minus strand of CAYGTP010000008.1, from coordinate 169 downwards.
GGTACGCCAATCTTTGCTAATACTGGAGCTGAAAAGACCGGCTTTGAATTATCTGAATGGATTACATTAAATCAGACTGAGTTTACGTTGCCAGCGGGTGGTGAAGGTACAATTAGTTTTACGGTTGACGTGCCAGAAGATGCTTCACCAGGCAGTCACTTTGGTGGGA
>CAYGTP010000007.1:12298-42861 GCA_964352875.1 uncultured Candidatus Saccharibacteria bacterium | reverse complement strand
CTACGGCGCCGCGCTGCTATACTTTACCCATGTCGCTTTTTAGTAAACACACCCCTGACAGCAAGCTGGGCGCACTGGTTGACATTGGTTCTGGCAGCGTCGGAGTCGCAATTGTTTTGTCTGACCCAGAACTTGAAAGCCCAACTGTGATTTGGAACTACCGAGAAAATATGCGCCTCGGGGCAGTAGCAGACTTGCCTGATACACAAAAGCGCCTCGGCACAGCACTCATGAATGCCTTTATGGAATTAGGCAGTACGGGATTGGCAATTCTACAAAAATCAAAATTTTCAGGTGATATCTCAACTATTCAACTCACCGTCAGCGCGCCATGGTCATATACCATCACCAAAGTAGTCACCTTTACAGACGAGGAACCATTTAAGCTAAACGAAGCTCTGATGCGCCAACTCACTGAAATCGCCCAAAAAAAGGTAACGTCAGAACTAAAAGACAGTAATACTTTGACTGAACTCAACTTAGAAATTATCACTGAATCAACGGTGGCAATTGAAGCCAATGGATATTTGGTCAAGGAAACTAATGGACAAACCGTTGAAAACGTATCACTAGCTCGCGTTAGTTCATTGGCACAAACCACACTCATCAATCAAGTCCGGGAAGCACAAGAAAAAATCATGCCCAAGACTAACCTCACTACGTACTCATTTATGTCAGTCTATTATCAGATGTTTAATGCTTTAGTTTCTAGTGCTACTGAGGTATGTCTAGTCGATGTCACCCGTGAAGCAACTGAGATGGGGGTGGTACGCGATGGTGTACTTAAATACTCTACTCATATACCGTATGGCTCATTCTCGCTCGCTCGAGACATAGCGACTGCACTCAATACTACCCCCGAGGAAGCTTTTAGTTACTTAAAAAACGATAACGAAAACCTGCAAGCCAACGTGACTAATGCAAAATCGACCTCTTTACTCAAGCTATTTACTGAGTATGAGCAAAAGATCTCTGATTTATTTACCAAAACAGGCGATTCACTCTCAATCCCTAAATTATTGTTTTTTCATACCGAACATTTGACCAGTGACTTCTTTAACCACCGAATTACTAAAGCCGCCAAACGAGCAACTAACACAGACCACCATGTTGTGGATATTAACCAAAACCTAAACCAAACCGAAACAGAGGGTGTTGATAAAGCTTTATTGCTTTCTGCCCACTACTTCCACCAGAAAAATACTGTGGAGAGATAAATACAGCGATGGAAAATGTAGTACTATATTAAGATATGTCGCAAAAATGGAATCTTCAGGACATCCGCCCAGCCAAGCAAGCTAGACGTCGCGGCGCAGTAATCGAAAGAGCTGAACGCATTAACAACAGCCCAGCGTCTGATACACCAGACAGTGCAACGACTCGACGTAACTCTGAGTCGGTCGGGCGAATCGAAGTGGCTGACGGCCGCAATCGCAAAAGCTGGACTGCTATTATTTCAATTTCTATTTTTATTTTGATTGTGGCTGGCGGTTTCGTTATGAGCGCATTTCTAGCCGGCGCTGAAATCACAGTCAACCCCAAACACCGCACACCTAACGTGAATGCAATTTTTACCTCAAATCAAACCCCAGCACCTGACGCCTTAAATCATGAAATACTAATTATCGAAGCATCCGGTGAACGGCAAGTTACGGCCACCGGGGAGTCAGAGGTACAAGAACCAGCCACCGGTGAAATCGAAATATTTAAAACTACCCCAGGTGCCCAGCGTCTAATAAAAAATACCCGATTCGAGTCTGCTGATGGGCTAGTTTATAGAATCACTGAAACTGCTATTGTGCCAGGGGCAGTTACAGCAGCTAATGGCACTAGTGTACCTGGAAGCATACGAGCAGAAGTATTCTCTGATGGAACCGGACAAGAGTATAACCTGGCCCAAGGCACTCGCTTTACTATTCCAGGCTTGGAGAGTGACGAAGCACTTTTTACTGCAATGTACGCGACAAACAATCAACCATTTATGGGTGGGTTTGACGGTCCAAAATTCACGATTGACGAAGGGGAACTCGAGACTGCTACCCAAGCGTTACGAATTGAACTGCGCGATTCACTACTAGCGCAGCTGAGCGAACAAAAACCAGCTAACTTTATAGTGTTTGACGATGCTGTTGCGTTCACGTACACCTCACTACCAGCCGTTGAATATGGGGATAACCTAGTCACCATCAAAGAACGGGCCAAACTTTCAATTCCAGTCTTTCAAGCAACTGATTTTGCTAGTTTTATTGCTGCTGCTACTATTCCAGGCTACGAAGGTTTACCAGTTCGGATCGACAATCCATCCGATCTCACCTTTAGCTACACCGTCGCTACCACCAGTGCTATAGACCTTACCATAAAAGAATCTCTTACTTTTAAGCTAGCAGGGAAGCCACACATTGTGTGGACTTACGATGCTGGTAAACTTGCAACCGATATTATTGGCAAGGCTAAAACAGCCCTACCGACCGTACTTGGTGGATATCCAGCCATCGAACGAGCCGAGGCAGTGGTACGCCCATTTTGGAAACAATCTTTCCCTGATGATTTAGACGAAATAACTATAACTGAGATGTTAACAGAGAATTCTCAATAATTATGTCCCAAAAACCACTCACTCTAGGAGTAGGATAGTTGACGTATTATTATAATTTTGTTACACTCGCACGCGTTTACAACTGGAATGGATATTGAAGAAAAGCAAGTTGACGGTTTAGTCTATGGAGTGGTAGAAGAAGCACTACCTAACGCGCTTTTTCGTGTCACTATGGACGGTGCTAGCGAGACTTCATTAGCCTATCTAGCAGGTAAAATGCGCAAGTTCCGCATTAAGGTTTTGGTTGGCGATAAAGTCGCTATCGTGCCCGAACCTTACGGCGGGAAAGGAAGAATTGTTAAACGCCTCTAAGCGATACTATGAAAGTACGATCATCAGTTAAAAAAATGAGTCCAGATGACCAAATCGTTCGCCGACGAGGTAAAATTTACGTAATTAATAAAAAGAAGCCGCGCCACAAACAACGCCAAGGATAATATGCGAATTTCAGGTATTACAATTCCAGATGAGAAACATCTAGTATACGGTCTACAAGCTGTGTACGGTATCGGTATTACTCGTGCAAAAAATATTCTCAAGGAACTTGGTATAGAAAACTATACTAAACCAGCAACCCTTACCACTGATCAAGAGAACGCTATTCGTGAAAAAATTGAAGCCTTTACAATCGAAGGTGAATTAAAACGAGAAGTGGCAGGAAACGTGAAGCGTCTTAAAGACATCGCATCATATCGAGGCGATCGTCACGCCAAGCGTCTCCCAGGTCGTGGACAAAGAACTAAGACTAACGCTCGAACGCTTAAGGGAGCTAAAAAAACCATGACCTCTGGTCGTCGTAAGCTTGAAAAGACCTAGTAGTCAAGTTTAATACTATTATTGATTTCCTATGGGTAAGAAACGAATCATAAAGAAAGGCGGCGGTTCAGATGTATCGGGTACATCACGAGCCCTTAACCGTATTCCAAAGCGCAAACTAGCAGCCGGTACTTTAAACGTACTTGCTACCTTTAATAACACTATTTTGACGCTCTGCGACCAAAAAGGAAACGCGGTGATGAGTGCTTCAAGTGGCGCACTTGGTTTTAAAGGAGCTCGTAAAAGTACACCATTTGCCGCGGCCAAAGTCGGTGAAATCATCGGTGAAAAGGCCCAGCAGATGGGTATGAAGGAAGCCGACGTAATCGTACGAGGGGTAGGTGCTGGACGAGAGTCAGCCCTCCGAGCCTTTGCTGGTAAAGGTATTGGCATAACTAAAATTGCCGACAAAACTCCAGTGCCGTTTAATGGACCACGGGCACCTAAGGCTCGACGAGTATAATACGTATGAAAATTGGACCTAAATTCAAAATTGCCAAGCGGCTCGGAGCTCCTATCTTCGAAAAAACCCAAACCCAAAAGTTTGCGCTTTCTGAAGCGCGTGGTGGCAAACGTTCAACTGGACGTCGTCCAGCCCAAATGAGTGACTACAAGCGTCAACTGTTAGAAAAGCAAAAGATGCGCTATACCTACGGTATTACTGAAAAGCAACTCCGCCGGTACGTTGATGAAGCAACTGAAAAAAGTAACCAGCCCATCACTCTTTTGATGAACCGCCTCGAGTCACGACTCGACAACATCGTTTACCGTATGGGTCTTGCTAAAACTCGTCGACTAGCTCGTCAGATTGTCTCACACGGGCATATTATAGTGAACGGCAAACGCATCAATATCCCATCACACAAAATGCGTAAAGATGATGTGGTTACTGTTCGAGAGGGCAGTAAGCAAACTGGACTTTTTATTGACTTGGCAGAGTCGCATGAATCTGCCGGAGTGCCAAGCTGGCTATCATTTGATGCCAAGAAACTTTCCGGTATTGTAAATACAGAGCCAGTGTACGACCCGACCGAAAGCCTGTTTGATCCAGAGCAGGTGTTGGAATACTACAGCCGTTAGTTAGTGGATACTTAGAAGTCATAAGTAAATTTGTTATGTTAGAAACAAACGTCGCCCTACCATCGAAGCCTCGAGTAATTAAAGAAGAGGAATTTCGTGGTATCTACGAAATCGACGGTCTGTATCCTGGGTATGGCCACACTCTTGGCAACTCTCTCCGACGCATCATCCTATCTTCTCTACCCGGCGCTGCAATCACAAAAGTAAAAATCGAAGGAGCAGAGCATGAATTTTCAGTAATGGAAGGGGTTAAAGAAGACATTATTACGATGTTACTCAACTTCAAACGTATCCGGCTTGCGCTCCATAGCGACGAACCAATTACCATGAACCTTAAAAAGTCTGGGGTTGGTCTGGTTACTGCTGCTGACATCAGCGCACCAAGTCAAGTAGAGATTTTAAGCCCAGAGCAACCAATCGCAGAACTAACAGACAAAAAATCAGAACTGAATGTAGAAATTACAGTTGAAAAGGGCCTTGGATACGTCGCTCGAGAAATTCACCAAAAAGACAAGGTAGACATTGGTACCATTGCACTCGACGCAGTCTTTACTCCAATCCGTCGCGCTAACTACGAAGTTGAGAACATGCGTGTTGGTGACCGAACTGACTTCAACCGACTACGAATTTTTGTAGAAACTGATGGTACTATGACGCCACGTGAAGCCGTTGAACAGGCAATTGAAGTAATGATTCATCAGCTCAAAGCAGTTATCGGTTTTCAAGACACAACACAAGCTGTGGCAGCACCAGCAGCGGTTGAAGTGGCCGATAGCCCAGCTGTTACAGTTGATCCCGATGCGCTAAAAACTCGTATCGAGACACTTGATTTATCAGCCCGAACCCAGTCAGCGCTTGACGAGGCTAACATCCGAACGGTCGGAGGCCTTGTGCGAAAGAAAAAAGATGATATCCTAGCGCTCGACGGTATCGGACCGAAAGGAGTTGAAGAAATTGAGTCAACTCTTAAAGGCATGGGCCTCACTCTAGAATCTTAATATGCGACACGGACAACAAAACCGAACATTCGGACGAGTTAGGAGCCAACGAACAGCGTTGATGCGCGGTTTAGCTGTGTCTTTGATTCGTGACGAACGGATAGTTACTACTGAAGCAAAAGCTAAAGAGCTTCGTCCTTTTATTGAGCGACTTGTCACATACGGAAAAAAGGGAACCATAGCAGCCAGGCGTGAAGCAGCTACTAAGCTAGGTGAGCCACGAGCTGAGACGATCAAGAAACTATTTGAAACTATTGCTCCAAAATTTTCTGAACGAGCAGGTGGCTATACTCGCGTAATCAAGATGGGTCGCACACCAGCTGGCCGAGACGAAGCAGTTATTGAATTTGTCGCCTAACTACTATGACTACTGAAACTACAATTCGAATCCACGAAATTGATGCCGCGGGCAAGCGACTTGGTAAAGTGGCTACTGAAGCGGCGGCTGTACTGCAGGGCAAAGATCAAGTTGATTTTGCGCGACACATCGTCACTCCGGTCACAGTAAAAATTACTAATGCGAGCAAAATGGACATTACTGAAAAACGCGGTAAAGAAATCTACCAGTCATACTCTGGATACCCTGGTGGACGAAGTACTGAAACTTTAACTCACCTTGGAAAACGACTTGGTTACGCTGAAGCACTGACTCGAACTATCAATGGTATGCTTCCAAAAAACAAGCTGCAGAAGCTTCGTTTGCATAACTTAGAAATCACTGAATAATTATGGCTACTGACACTAAATACGTAGAAGGGATTGGACGGCGAAAGACTTCGTCTGCTCGTGTTCGTCTGACGCCAGCTACCAAAACTACAGTGGTCATCAATGACAAACCACTCGCTGAGTATTTCCGCAACGCTTCACAAGTAAAAGCAGTGGAATCTGTACTGGCAGTTAAAGATACTGGGATTGGTGACTACACTATCACAGTAAAAGTATCGGGTAGTGGTATCGCCGCTCAAGCTGAAGCTATCCGACTCGGAATTGCTCGGGCACTCGTTGCAGAAAAAGCTGACCGACGAAGTGATCTTAAAAAAGAAGGGTACCTCAAACGAGATCCTCGTTCAGTAGAACGAAAGAAATTCGGACTTAGGAAAGCTCGCAAGCGCCCAGCCTGGTCGAAGCGATAGAAAAAAGCCTCCCTGCGGAGGCTTTTTTCATTTTCTTTACACAACCTTAAACTCGCTGTATAATGCGCGGGCTATGACGAAAGATAACGAATTTGTAGCGGATGATGAGTTGGTCCCAGAGACTGAAAACACTGCACCAGAGGACGATTCAGATTTAGAACACATTGAAGAAAATACTACTAATAAAATAAAATCTTTGCGCAACAAGCTCAAAGTGTGCGAGACAGAAAAAATGCAACATCTTGAAGAGTTGCAGCGCACTAAAGCAGACTTCTTAAATACCAAACGACGATTAGAAGAAGCTAGTCTGCGTGACAAAGAACGAGCCATTAATAACCAGATTGAAAAACTCTTACCGCTGTGTGACAGCTTTCAAATGGCAATGAGTAACCAAGAGAGCTGGCAAAACATTGATGCAACCTGGCGAAATGGTGTAGAAGGGATTTATAATCAACTTAAAGGTATCCTTAGCTCTTACGGCGTCACTACTGTTGACCCAACGGGTGACGTATTTGATCCCTTGGCTCACGAAGCCATTGGTACCACCAAGAGTGATACTGAGACTGATACGATTGTTCAAGTACTCCAGTATGGATATATGAGAAATGGTGAATTTATCAGACCAGCGAAAGTGATTTTAAGTGAGTAACGGAGTGTACGTAAATACTCTTGAGGCAAGAACACTAAGCTAGGATATAATTATATAACTATGAGCAAAATATTAGGAATTGACTTAGGAACTACTAACTCAGCGGTAGCAGTGATTGAGGCCGGTGAACCAACTATTATTGAAAATGCAGAAGGGAATCGAACCACGCCATCAGTAGTGGCGATCTCTAAAAAGGGTGAACGATTGGTAGGGCAAATTGCTAAGCGACAAGCTGTCACTAATCCGCAAAATACCATCTACGGTATCAAGCGCTTCATGGGGCATAATTTTGATGATGCTGCCGTCCAAAAAGACAAAGAAGTTGTGCCTTACGAAATCAAACCAGGTACTGATGCTGGTGTAGTGGTCAAAATGGGCGATAAAGACTACCGGCCAGAAGAAGTGTCGGCTATGATCCTGGCGAAGCTTAAAGCTGACGCTGAGGCCAAATTAGGCGAAACTATAACGGAAGCAGTGATTACTGTACCAGCTTATTTTAACGACGCGCAACGTAAAGCTACTCAAGACGCCGGCAAGATCGCTGGGTTGGATGTAAAACGAATTATCAACGAACCAACTGCGGCTGCGCTGTCGTACGGTTTTAACAAAAAGAAAGACGAAAAAATTGTAGTCTACGACTTTGGTGGTGGAACATTTGACGTAACCGTACTTGAAGTCGGTGATGATGTAGTGGAAGTACAATCAACCGATGGTGACGCGCACATGGGCGGACGCGACATTGATCAAGATATTGTACGATTCTTAATCAATGAATTTAAGAAAGAAGAGGGGATTGATTTAAGCAAAGACCCACTTGCGCTACAACGACTTGATGATGAAGCTGAAAAAGCTAAGAAAGAACTTTCTAGTTCTGGTGAAACCGAAATCAACATTCCATTTATTGCAAACGTAGACGGTACCCCAAAGAACTTATTGATTACATTAACCCGTGCCAAGCTTGAAGAAATTGCTCACGAATATATCGATCGATCAATCGAAATTACCAAACGTGCACTCGAGGCTTCTTCATTTTCTAAAAGTGATATAGACGAGATTATCCTGGTCGGTGGTCAAACTCGCATGCCTGCAGTTGTAAACGCAGTGAAAGAACTATTTGGCAAAGAGCCAAATAAAACTATTAACCCTGACGAAGTGGTCGCACTCGGAGCCGCTATTCAAGCGGGAATCTTCCAAGGTGACGTTCAGGACATTACACTCGTCGACGTTATTCCACTTTCACTCGGAATCGAAACAATGGGTGGAGTGGCTACCAAATTAATTGAAAAGAACACTCATATCCCAACCCAAAAATCTCAAACCTTCTCAACTGCCGCTGACAATCAAACCTCGACCGAAATCCATATTACTCAAGGTGAACGACCGATGGCGGGCGATAATAAATCTCTCGGGCGCTTTATTCTTGATGGCATACCGCCCGCTCCACGTGGCGTACCCCAAGTCGAAGTTACCTTTGATGTCGACAGTAATGGTGTACTTAACGTTACCGCCAAAGACAAATCTACTGGCAAAGAGCAGTCAATTCGCATCGAAGCCAACTCTGGACTATCGGAAGCTGACATCGAACGAATGCAGAAGGAGGCTGAAGAACATGCGAGCGAAGACGCCAAGAAAAAAGAATTAATTGATACTCGTAACTTGGCCGAACAAATGATTTATACTGCCGAAAAAGCACTTAAAGACCACGGGGAACAAGTAGGGACTGACATCAAGCAAGGCGTCGAAGCAAAAATCGCAGCCCTCAAAGAAGTCAAAGATAAAGACAGTGTTGACGCTATCAAAACTGCCAGCGACGCACTGACTACTGAAATGCAAAAAATTGGTGAAGCCATGGCTCCGAAAGACGGAGCGGCAGCTTCAGAAGCTAAGCCTGACGGACCAGTTGTCCACGAAGCCGAAGAAGTAAAAAAAGAAGACAAGCCAGAAGATAACAAATAGTATTACCGGCTGACCCAGTTTGAAGTATGAAAAAAGATTATTACGAAATTCTTGGTGTACCAAAAAGCGCCACCAAAGAAGAAATCAAAAAAGCTTTCCGCAAGTTAGCTGGGCAGTACCACCCGGACAAAAAAACTGGAGACGAAGCAAAATACAAAGAAATTACAGAAGCCTATGCAGTAGTTGGTGACGAAAAAAAACGCGCTGAATATGATGCCTACGGACATGCCTTTAGTGGGGGCGGTGGGGGAGCCGGAGCCGGCCAAGGCTTCGGGGGCTTTAATTGGCAAGACTTTCAGGGCGCTGGTGGTCAAGGATTTGAGTTTGACATCAACGATATCTTCCAAAACTTTGGTTTCGGAGGCGGTAATGCCCGCCAAGCTCGCGGTCGTGATATTTCAATTGACATTGAACTACAATTCAAAGAAGCTGTCTTTGGAGTAACTCGTAAAGTATTGATAACCAAAAACAGTACTTGCGACGACTGTAATGGTACTGGCGCTAAAACTGGGACTGAAATGACTACCTGCAGTACCTGTAATGGTAATGGAAAAATCCGTGAAACTCGCCAAAGCATAATGGGCAACTTTTCTACCGTACGTGAATGCTCGACCTGTAACGGTCGTGGAAAAGTACCAAAAGAACGTTGTCCACACTGTGCTGGAGCAGGAATTCGACGCAAGGAAGAGGAGATTGAAATTAAAATTCCAGCCGGTGTGATGGATGGGGAAGTCGTTCGCATGACTGGGCGAGGTGAAGCAATTCCAAGCGGCCAGCCAGGTGATCTATACATCAAGTTGCATGTAACTAGTGATCCCAGCATCCGCCGCGAAGGAAATAACCTTATTAAAAAACTACCGATTAAACTCACAGATGCGTTACTTGGTGAAACATATCACGTTGCTACCCTTGATGGAGAAGTTGATATAAAAATTCCAGCCGGCGTCAAACACGGTGAAATGCTCCGTATTAAAGAGAGAGGCGTACCAGTAGAAAACCGACGCGGTGATTTTTTGGTCCAGATTAGTATCGAGACCCCGAGTAAATTATCCCGAAAAGCACGAAAACTAGTTGAAGAATTACGCGGCGAGGGCATATAATAAAAGGAGCGGAAAACCGCCCCTTTCTAGTTATGGGACTCGAAGAAATTTACGGACTGCTTAAAGAATCTATTTATGCCATTTTGGTGTTTGTTGGATTACTGAGCTTTGCTACCTTTAAAGGGAGGCAAGCGCTTATGAACCTTACTCTTGGGCTGTACCTAGCGTTACTTATTTCCATTGAGTTCCCATACTATGACGAATTACTTGCCACAGCTGGCGGCGATCCGAGTGCCGAAGCTGCACTTAAAATCATCATGTTCGCCACTTTTGCCTTTGGTGGTGCGACATTATTTGCTCGCTTGATGCCCGATGAATTCTCAGAAAAAGCCTACGAAAGTTACGGTAAAAAACTAATCCTGACTCTAGGGGCTACCGTGCTAGTCCTAGCATTTAGCTACCAAGTCCTACCGGTCACTGAATTTGTCAGTCCCGGCTCACCGCTCCAATCCCTCTTTGCTCCAGAATCGAGCTTCTTCTTCTGGCTACTCGCCCCACTCGCCATACTGTTTTTAATTTAATTCATTGTCACACTATGGATATAACACTGCTCGGTCTCACGTTTGCAGGGCTAGGCATGCTTAGCCAGACACTGATGGTAATCAGTGACAGGCTTTTGATTGAAGATCTCTATGGAGGTGACACACTAGCTATGTGGTTCATCAGCTGTCTAGCGACCTCTATCCTTGGCATGACCGCAGCAGTTGCCTATATACTTATTGTAGATATAAATTTTAGTGCACCACTGTTAATTCAATCAGGACCATTGATATTTGTGTCTGGTGTCTTAGGTGCAATCACTTTGTATGCATATTTAAAATCACTAGAATTTGGTGAATCATCAATTGTATCGAGTTGGTTTGCAGCAAGTCCAATTTATGTATATTTAGGTCTCTTGATTCTAAATCAGTCAGGATTATGGGCAAGTATGTCAGTCACTTTTTCTAGCTTGGCACTGATAGCAGCATTGTTTTCTTCATTAGGACTGTGGCTAATTGAATACTATCCAGAGGACAAAAAAAGATTTTCCAAACCGCACAAATTTTATTTACTACTCATGATACTCTGTAATACAGGCTCTGTATTATTAATTGATCAAACCTTAGCTGCTAGTCAGGACAGTAACCTGAATAATGCCATTGCACTATTACCAATTTTCTTTACTGGCTTTATAATTGGATTACTACCTGTAGTACGCAAAAAAACAAGAGACCATTTAATTACTTTGTGGCCAAGAATTAAAGTTGGTCTGCTTTTTATTTTTGCACTAGAAGTTATTGGTATGGCAATATTTTTATTTGAATTTCTTGGCTTATCTGAACTTGATCCGACTTTTGTAGCCATAATAATAGGATCACACTTAGTATTGGTAGTTCTATGTGAGCATCTATTGGGCTGGTGGGGGAGGTATATGAAATCGAAAAATATTCTATCAAAAAATATTTTTGGGATAAATATCCAAGCTGACGGATTAAATAAACTATCGATCAATTATCGTCAGATGCAACGCCAAATGCTTGGTGTATCACTAGTAATTTTGGGAATTATTATTTTTGTACTAATTTAAAAATAAGATTGCAACTCACCTCGACGTCGAATATCAACTGTAGCACAATGAAATGAGCCGCCAAAAGGGTAGAAATTACGAAACGGGACTGGTACCGGCACAAATCCATGCCTTACCAACAAATCCATTAGTGGTGTTTCATTAGCTTCAACTAAAATATGCTTCTCGTCAATACTAAGCATGTTCATGGTCAACCAATCACTTGAAAAATATAAAGCTGAATCATATGGATGGACTGGTTCAGGTGCCCATATAATTTCCCAACTATCGAATAAGTCTGGTATCTGTTCCTTAGTTACCCAGTTTGGATTGACCAAAAGCTTTCCCGGTGCGAGTGGAACAATTGTAGTATCAATATGCATTGGATAATCATCACCAAACGATACTTCATGAATTGTAAACTCAGATCCGATATGACGACGCACCCATTCAATACCCATAGCGTTAGTGACCTGACTTTTTTGCACAAAAATATCTTTACCACATCGTACAAAGTCTGCTGCATCGAATGCAATTTCTTTTTCAGAAATCACAAACTGCCTCTTCCCATTAATCTCTGGTACATCAGAGTCATATTTACTGTTATAGAAATGATTAGACATCGATGGCTTTGGAGCCGCCAACCAACGTGCGCCGTCACGAAAGTACTCTTCAATCAGATCTCTGTATGCAAAGATTTCAAAGTAGCGACTTCGCCAAGCCATCGGTGCTTCAATAATAATATCTCCAATTACCATTAGCACATCACGAGGCATGGCAGCATATAAACCTTTACTACTCCACCACGGGGTAGTTACTTCTTGAGAAAAATTTAACGTACCGGCTCTTTGCACAATAACACCAAATTTTTTCAAAACCTCTGACAAGTTATCTAATTCAATACTCGCTTTTTCTATCATGTCATCCGGGAATGCTTGACCGCCATATTTTTCAAAAAACCATTTGGCATGATCAGGAGTGGTTGATTCAAGTGTATGATTCCATACAGGTACAACTGCATTGTTAACATTACCAACTATTACCTCTTCTAGTGGATCCCATTCATTACATGACCAAGTTCTCTTCAGACTCGCTTTATTCTGTTTCATACACAAATCCCCACCAGAATTAAATACCTATAAAAAACCTCACTTGGTACTGTATCATAATAAGTGCACAGGTCTATATTATTTTTTTAAAATAATAGAGTTGCTATATGCAAATTACAAAGACAACTATACTAACGCTAGTAGTGACACTGCTCATATTCATAACAGTTGCTGCCACTTACTACAACACCATGGTGGTAAGAGATTTTTTGATAATTAACGATATTGAAGAAGATTCACTTGAATAATAATCGAAGCTTATGAACGAAATTATTTATTGTCCCTGGGAAGCTGCAACCTTTTGGTTTTTCTCATCTAACGTTCCACTCCTGGTCCACTATTCGCATATTATTGCAGTTTTTGCAGCGATGTCAGTGAGCCTTTTGGTATTTTTTAATAACCCCAAAAGTATTATCTCAAGATTATTCTTACTTTTTTCGACTCTTTTTAGTATTTGGGCAATTTTAGATGTCCTATTATGGGCAACCAACGATCCTGGAATCGTAATGTTTGCTTGGTCATTACAAGTTCTCATTGAACCTATTACATTTTTAGTTGCTTTTTTCTTATTTTACATTTTTTTGTACAAGAAGATCCCACCTTTTTGGTTAAATAGCGCAATAGCAATAATTCTTCTGCCTTTAATAATTTTACTTCCAACGACACTGAATCTTGAGGCATTACAACTCTCAACTTGTGAAAGTATTGAAGGGCCGATAGCAAAATACTATACGTACATTCTCAATTTTATTTTTGTTGTATCAATACTATTCATTGGATTTAAAGAAATTCCTAAACTTTCAGCATTAGAAAAGAAAACTGCTTTATACTTTGGAATTGGTTTAGTAACATTTCTCTTAGCATTCACTTCAGGAAATATTGTTAGCAGCTTCACTGATGATTGGACAATTAGTCAGTACGGATTATTTGGGATGCCAGTATTTGCATTTCTCATTGCATACAGCATTGTGCAATTCAAAGCCTTTAAAATTCAAATTGCTGGAGCTCAAATTCTTGTGGTAGTGCTATGGGCATTAGTCGCATCACTACTATTTGTCGACTCAGAGCTATTGAAACTAATTGCTGGTGTAACGCTTATCTTTACTACCGCTGCTGGCTACCTCTTAATTACAAGTGTTAGGCAAGAATTTAAACAAAAACTAGAGTTAGAACAGTTGACATTCCAACTAGAGAAAGCCAATAAACGACTGAGGGTTTTAGACCAAATGAAATCAGAATTTGTTTCAATCGCATCACACCAATTGCGGAGTCCGTTGACGTCGATTCGAGGCTACGCATCGATGTTGCTTGATGGCACTTATGGAAAAATTTCACCAAAAGCAGCCGACGCCATTGAACGAATCGCTGACTCAAGTAAATTTATGGCCCTTTCAGTTGAAGATTATCTCAACGTCTCACGCATCGAATCAGGCAACATGAAGTACGAAAAAAGTGATTTCAACCTCAAGGACATGGCCGAGAAACTAGCCGACGACATGCGTCGGGAGGCGCTTAAGAAGGGTTTAGTACTAGTATTTAAATCTGAAATCGACAGTACAGGAATCGTTAATGCTGACATCGGCAAGACTAGACAAATCATTCATAATTTGGTTGACAACGCACTAAAATACACGGAAAAAGGCAACGTCAAAGTAACTGTCTCGGAGAAGAAACGACCGAGGACAATCATGGTCACGATAAGTGACACTGGTATTGGCATGAGTGCTGACACCCTGGTCGACGTGTTTGGAAAATTTGAACGGGCACATAACGCAAACAGCGTTAACGTATCTGGAACTGGATTAGGGCTCTATATCGCACGAAAAATGGCTCAGGACATGGGAGGCGATGTGACAGCCACCTCGCCCGGTGAAGGGAAAGGGTCTTCGTTTACGTTCTCATTACCGCTGGAGATGTAGTTGGCTTTCTGGTACTATCATCCCCATGACAATGAAGCAAAAACGTATCCTTACTGGTGACACGCCAACAGGAAAGTTGCACATCGGACACTACGTCGGAACGCTAGAAAATCGTGTTAAGCTCCAACACGAATACGAGACATTTATTGTATTAGCTGACTTGCATGCGCTCACCACCAAAAAAGATGAACCACAATTCATCACAGAATCCACGCTGCAAGTAGCAATTGACAACTTAGCTGCTGGACTTGATCCAGAGAAAATTCATATGTTTATCGAGTCGGGCGTTCCAGAAATCTATGAGCTGGCTGCTTTAATGAGCATGTATGTCACACATGCCACCGCTCTTAGAAACCCAACGATAAAAGATGAGATCAAGATGAAAGGTCTTGGGGACGTATACTCACTCGGATTTGTAAACTATCCGATTTACCAAGCAGCTGACATACTCTGCGTCAAAGGCGAACTGGTGCCAGTAGGGATTGACCAGGAGGCACATCTTGAACAGTCGCGTGAAATCGCTCGTGAACTCAACAAAGTTGCCAATCAAGATATCTTTCCTGAGCCGCAAGCGCTTATCGGCCGAGTTGGTAAATTGCCTGGTACTGATGGTAATCCAAAAATGGGTAAATCGTTGGGTAACACCATCTATCTCTCAGCCACTGAGGGAGAGGTGCAGGACATGGTAATGGGTATGTACACTGACCCTAAGCGCCTCAAGGCTACCGATCCAGGCACCGTCGAAGGTAACCCTGTCTTTATCTACCTCGACACTTTCGGTACCAAAGATGACGCCGAAGCAATCGCTGATATGAAAGCCCGCTATCAGACCGGCAATATCGGAGATGTCGAGGTCAAGCGCTACCTAGTTGAGGTCATGAACCGTTTCCTCGGCCCGATTCGAGAACGACACGCGCACTACAGCAAAAACCCGGATGAGGTAAGAAAAATCTTGATCAAGGGCACCACCCGTGCCCAAGAAGAGACACAAGCCACGCTCCACCAACTTAAGTCAGCGATGGGATTCAATAGTTTTATTTCATAAGAAATACCACAATTAATTTCGAAATTAATTGTGATATTTCTCCATTTGGGTCGACAAATCTTGCTTTTGCTTTATAATTAACAGCAAACCAACGAAGCGGCAGACACCGCTGAGGTGGGGGAAGAACACGTCGTGACGTTAGTAGAACCCTCCGGAAGCGCCCGATATGGCGTGGTCAAACAAATAAGGATGGTTTAGTGCGACATAATATATTGCACTCAATCATCGAAGTAGGGTGGCACCGCGTAGCAATCATTTGATTGTAATCGCCCCTACAAATGTATTACCATTGATATATTTGTTGGAGCGATTTTATGAGTGAAAAACAAAATGAAACGGCATTTTCGGATGGAGAAGCGGCATACAGGGAAGATTTACTCTTGTTTACAAATGAAATACTAGAAGGTTTGAGGAAATTTGACTACTCACCAGTTGGATTGGACACAGAGACAAAAGCACGTCTGATAGAAACAAAAGTTTTAAAAGAAAGTGACTTCGCCTTTTATCTTCACAACCAGCCAATAGTAGAGTCTGAAGGTCTTACGGAATTAATCGAAGGTTTCAAGACTACGATTGACACACTTTTTAGAGTTATGCTGTTCAGATTTGAAAATGACTATGTGTTAGTTATTATAAGACCAATAATAAATTGAGCCATGGAACGTACCCTAATAAAAAACTTGCAAGCAAATACAGGAGAAGCCGTCCTCATTAACGGTTGGGTGGACGTCGCGCGCAACCAAGGCAAGATGGCTTTCTTTGACTTCCGTGATCGGTCAGGACCAGTGCAAGGAGTAGTGTTTGGCAAGCCTGATGTGCTCGAGATAGCTAAAACCCTACGACCTGAAGACGCCGTCGCCATAACCGGAATCGTCAAAGCACGTGACGAAAAGCAAGTAAACAGTAAAATTCAAAATGGTGACATTGAACTAGAAATCACGGCTATCGAAATTCTAAACAAATCAGCTGAACTACCATTTGATTTAGATGGGGAACTCAACCTCGAGACGGTACTCGATAACCGTCCGCTGACGCTAAAGAACCAACGCTCTCGTGACATATTTTCAGTAGCAGCAACTATTGTGCAAGCCTATCGTCAGTCACTAATTGATAATGAGTTTACTGAATTTCAAGCCCCAGCGTTGACCGGTGGCGACGCAGAGGGTGGCGCTGAAGTGTTTAAAGTACAATATTTTAAGGACCGCACTGCCAACCTAGCAACCAGCCCCCAACTATATAAAGAAATTGTGACCGGGGCCTTTGAACGAGCCTTTACTATTGCTAAAATTTTCCGCGCTGAAAAGTCTGCTACCACTAGACACCTCTCGGAAATAACCCAGATGGACTTCGAGATGGCCTTTATTAAAGACCATAATGATGTGATGGATATGCTAGAGACAGTTATTCGAGACGTCTGCACAGCGGTAGAATCCAAACATGCGGGCGTGTTCGAACGGCTCGGTACAACACCACCACTCACCAGTCCGGTGCCTTTTCCTCGCCTCACCTTACTTGAAGCCCAAGCTATCATTGATACAGAGCATGGCAGCAACTGTACTGGCGACACAGACCTTGAACCAGAACACGAACGACAAATTTGCGAATGGGCTAAGCGAGAACACGGCTGCGACTTCGTTTTTATTACTGAATTTCCAACTGCCAAGCGCGCCTTCTATACGTATCCAGATCCAGCCAATCCAGAACGTTCACGGAGCTTTGACTTACTGTTCCGAGGACTGGAAATCAACAGTGGGAGCCAGCGCTTCCATAATTACGAAGAAATGAAAGCCACCATTGCCGGCCGTGGTATGGACCCCGATAAATTTGAATTTTATCTAATGATGCATAAATACGGCGTCCCGCCACACGGTGGTTGCTCAACCGGACTCGAGCGAATCACTGCGAGAATGCTTGAACTACCTAATGTTAAAGAAGCCGTACCATTCCCACGCGACATTAATCGCATTGATGTGTTACTCTCTAAAAATGAGCAAAATGAAACTGACGACAACGACTAAAGACATTACAGCCGCCCCCAAAAAATACGTACGACTGAGACTGACAGAAGATAATAAAGACTGGCATCGACTGATTGAACACGCAGACGGTACTGTAGAGTACGTACTCGGGGCAGGGAAGTGGAAAGAGATTACACCACGTACTTTTATCACTCTGCTACGCAGTATTGTACAAGCAGTTAAATCACATCAAATTGAATACCTGGCAGTACAATTACAAAATTCTCCATTTCCACTCCTACACAAACATCATGACGATGCGTGGATTACCTCAACCATGGCAGAAAATTTTTTGCTCGCAGCGTATGAATTTACCAAGTACAAATCAAAAGATAGTAAGCGTAAGCAACTGCAAGAAATTTTAGTGTGTGGTGGTATGACTGCGGTTGAAACCGCTGGCTTCACCCGTGGTCAAATAGTCGCTACCGCCGCCAATGTAACCCGTGACATTGCCAATACAGCTGCTTCTGATATGACGCCGAGCAAGCTAGCTGAAGCAGCCAAACAAGCCCTCAAAGGAAAACAAGTAACCGTACGGGTGCTTGGTGAAAAAGAGCTCAAAAAACTCGGCATGGGTGCATTACTAGCCGTCGGTCAAGGCACCAAACATGAAACTAAATTTATTATTGCTGAATACTGGGGACTCAAAAAACCTGGTAAAAAAGTAACTGAAGCTGAACGACCAATCGTATTGATTGGAAAGGGAGTTACGTATGACACTGGTGGCTTGAATGTCAAACCGTCTGGCAGTATGCATGATATGCATCTCGATATGTCTGGTGGCGCAGCGGTGATCGGCGCCATGAAAGCAATTGTGGACCTTAAACTACAGAAAAACGTCGTCATGCTAATACCGACCGCTGAAAATGCTATTTCTGATGACTCGATGCGTGCTGGCGATATAGTGACATCAATGTCTGGTCAAACCATCGAAGTCGTACACACTGATGCTGAAGGCCGTATGATATTAGCGGACGCATTGACGTACTCGGCACGATATCAACCAAAAGTGATTTTAGATGTTGCAACATTAACTGGCGCAGCGCTGGTTGCTCTTGGTCAACATGCAAACGCAATTTTAACAAAAGACGAAACCCTACAAAAAACTCTTCAAACTCTAGGAGAGGTGAGTGGTGATTATGTCTGGCCTCTACCACTCTGGGACGAGTACAAACAGCATATCAAAAGTGACCGGGCTGACCTCTCTAATATCGCACCAAACTTCTCACGTTTTGGAGGCACTATCGAGGGGGGGACATTCTTGTCATTCTTTGCTCCCCAAAATACTCCGTGGGCTCACATCGACATCGCTCCACGCATGAGTGCTATCCCGAGCGACAAACTCACCAAAGGTTCAACTGGAGAACCGGTCAGACTGCTCGTGCGCTTTGTAGAGCACGCCTAGTTACATGACAGCCGCGGAAACAATACAGCAACTAATGAACGAGGAGGCTTTTGTTTTATCCGAACTCAAAAAACTACAAATCTTATATAAGCTCAAAAATGAAATTCGCTACGGCGAACAGTGTTGTGGTCGAGATGGAGCGGATTCTGTAGCCGAGCATGTGTACGGAATGCATTGCTTGGTTGATTATTTTTTACCCCTAGAAGACATCTCTGGTTCTTATGACCGCCAAAAAATAACCCGGATGGTTCAATATCACGATATAGACGAAGTTGAGCTCGGCGACACTATCGGTTATTTGAAAACCAGTACGCAACGCTCGCTAGAACCAGCAGCAATTCAAACGGTTATTAGCCAGTTACCGGAATCAGTGCAATCTACTATTGCAGACCTTTTGGAAGAATACGAAACGAGACAGACATGGGAGTCTAAGTTTGTAAAAGCCGTTGATAAAATAGAAGTTTTATTACAAGTATATACTCCTACTGGGAAGCTCTTGCTTGAACGGCATGCATGCACTAGAAGCCAACACGACAGTATCAAAGATCCATTTCTTGCTGATTTTCCGATTATGCGTCGCTTCAAACAAGTCGTCAGTGACCAAATGGAAGCTGAGGGTTTCTTTCATTAAATTTATTTTTGTAATACAGGCTCATAACATTTGGCACGATTGCAGCGACAAAAATCGCTAAAATACCAAGTAACTCGAAACCAGAAACAAGTTGTCCAAGAAACACATACCCAAACAAAACCCCAAAAAATATCTCTGATGTGAGAATAATGTTTGCGATGTTGAAATTTGTTTCTCGAAAGCCGTAGATAATCAGATAAGTAACCACTAGTAGTAAGACACCAAATAGCCCGGTGACTACGATAGAAAGTGGGTTAATGGATACAACGGTGGGAGCGTCACTGACTGCAATCAGGCCCAGTAATACGAAAGCGATAAAACCAAACTCAAAGCCCATGAGTATTTCAGGCTTGAGACTGTTTATTTGTTTAATAATCACATTGCTCAAAACAAACGTTACTGTTGCCAAAAAGGCATAGATAACCCCAATCGTAATAAATCCTGTGAATGGGAACGCAAAAAAACTTATTCCAAGCAACGCAAGACCAGCGGCACTATAATTTACCCAGGTTAGTGATTCTTTGAAGATATACTTAGTGAGCAGTAAAGAAATAATGATACTGCCCATATACCGTATAACCAAAACCGTTTTGATCGGTTCTGCAACCAACGCCATGGTAACAAAAGAAAAGCTGCTTACTGTCAGCACCCCGTACACTAGCAACCATAGTAATTCAGTTTTTGAAACCCACAGGGATATTTTTCGCCAAAATATAATCGGAAGAATTAAAACAAATCCAATTAAGTTACGGGCAGCCACTTGAAACAGGTCCCCAAACATGAGCGAACTGTAGTGAATCAATACACCAAACAAACCAAATATTGCGCCTACAGCCAACAGCCCGAGATACCGCATGGGAACATGATACCATTATAGGCATGCTCACTAATCAGTCATTTGCTATTGAAACGGCAGTCTTTTATGGGGTATTGAACTTGTTGATTGGACTCGTAGAAAGGCATAAGTATTAATCAATCGCAGACTACTCAGAGAATTATGAAAAACGAAAAAATCATTCCGAAAGACAACGAAAGTAAAGTTGAAGAATTAACTAAAAAACTTAAAACATCTTTTGAAAAAACCATTGCTGAGCTCGGATTGAAAGGCGCTTCAAGTATAACTTTCCAAAACTTCTGGGGCCTACTCAGACACTTGACTGATGTAAATAAGGATGATTTGGAAGCCTACAAAAATTTAACAGGTGTAGCACCTGCAACGTTAATTGTTTCACTTCTAGAAGAAGGTGGCATCAACACTGATGAACTCGCAAAATTGGTGCGGGGTGTTACAAGAAATCGTGCAGCACCTACTAAAGCAGAAGAACGCTCTTCTCGCCTAGAAGGTGATGGCACTAGCACTAATGAACTCGCAAAATTAATGCAGGACGGTACAAGAAATCGTGCAACAACTACTAAGGCAGAAAAACGCTCTTATCCTCACCTAACTGAATTCCTTAAAGATAAACCGAACATTAAAAGAGTTCTCACAAGAAAGTTGGAACTTCATTTTCAAACCTATCACATGGAACCCCTGTCATACACAAATATTAGAAACTTGCAAGTATGGTTTAATGCGGCAATGGAAACAAATAGGGAAGAACCTTTAAAATTTACTGACGTATTAGCGCTCCTAAAAATTTTTGAAGCAGAAGAACAGCACCCATCACTACAATCATTTAGTAACAGTATTGCATCACTGAAAGCTGACCATGCTGCCAATAAAAGTTCTTAGCAAAGAATCAAACACGAGTCACTGTTGATGTCTTCTTGGCAACAATATTATGGGTATCAAATTGTTCACTACAAATTAAAAATGGGACAGAAGCTACCACTGGAGAGTCGGCTTAATGTATTGTAAGCTACACTTAAATCATGAGCGAAGGAATACCAGGAAATGAAGACAAAGAGACGCAAATCAATGAACTTGAGCACCTGCTCAAAGCACATATTGAGGAAGGGCTTCATAAATGCGAAATCAGCCAAGAATCTATCAGGTTGGGACATAATTTTTATCCAATACTCAATGCTTTCTTGAAACCATATAGGCACAGCTTTAAGCGTTACGAAGAACTTACTGGGATTAAAATAAAAGAGTTCATTGAAAGCTATATATCTGAGCAGTTCGAAGTCTCCTCTCACGAAACGAGTAGAGGCACAATCGACGTCGACTTATCAGACAGAGCTATCAAAGAATTAGAAGTTGGTATATATGAGGTCATTGACACAATATTGGAATCTAGACCTCAGCCAGAAATAGCCTCGCTAGTCAAAATAGAGCATTTTGAAGATTTTGTAAAAGGAGTACGGCGGACTGTAAGTCAGAAATATCGTATATTAATGAACAAAACAGGCGTTCCGATTAGATTATTTGTTGCACAATATTTAGCCCAAAGACATCAGCTGAATATGACTTCTGTGATAAATATAGTAGAAAGAACACGTGAGAGATACACTATAGAATTGGTTGTCAAGAACATACTAAGCACGAATCTCGAGGTAGATAAAAACGAAATACTGAAGCAAGTCGTCGCACAATTGGCTAGGGGCGAGAGACAACATAATATAAAAATGAGCCCGCCTGAAATATTGAGAACCATACACTTAGGGATAGCAAAGCAATTAATACGGCGTGAGGTTTTGCAAATTTGTGAAAACAATCCAGTGTTAGAAGACAGAGAAATCCTGGATATGCTCACTGATGTCTGTAGGCAGCGCTGTAACGAACATACATTAAAACTATCTGTGGAGAAAATTGACCAAATTACCAAAAATGAAATCAAAAAAGTGAGGAGAAACAACTTATAACTTCGGCCTCCCTTTCATATCTAATGTCAGGCAATATACGATAAGATTGATGATAGAATAGCTGAATGCAATCCTTTGCTATCCAAACTGACATCTTTTCTGGGCCACTGGAATTATTGATTGAGTTGGTAGAAAAACGCAAACTATTGATCAACGACATTAGTCTCGCTGAGGTGACCGACGAATACATCCGGCACGTCAGTGAAATGCAAGAACAATCCTTGCCACATACTGCGCAATTTGTGGCCTTGGCTGCGACACTGCTTTTGATTAAATCAAAATCATTGTTACCTGTCCTAGAGCTCACCTCAGAGGAAACCGAGAGTATCGAAGAGCTCGAGGAACGACTCAGATTGTTTCAAATCTATCGAGAAGCGGCGCAAATAGTCGAAACTGCCTTTGGCACCAATATTTCACACGAGCGGACTTTTGTGCCAGCTAAAAAACCTTTATTTATTACTGATGCTTACACTGAGACAGCTGCCCTAGCAGAAGCGATTCAAGGCGTACTCCATGAGTTACCACAAATAGAAGAGAAGCCGAAGGTCAAAGTTGCTCCAATAATTTCTCTGGAAGCGATGATAGACCGCCTTGCAACAAGAATCCAGACACATATGAAACTTCGCTATAGTGAATTAGTGGCTGACGCACCAGAAAAAAAGACTGCTATCGTAGGGTTTTTGGCGATTTTAGAGTCAGTCAAGCAGGGAATGGTGTTGGTTCGACAAATCAAACACTTTGACGACATTGAAATCGAGCATGCACAGCTGGGAGTGCCACAGTACTACGAGCGCTAAAATCCTTGCTATACTATATGCATGTCACTCGATATCGTCATTGAAGGCGTGCTTTTTTACAAAAGCACGCCAATCTCCCATAAGGAATTAGCCAATCTGTGCAGTTGTAATGACGATGCGTTGCAAGCTGGGTTGACAACTCTACAGACCCGCCTGGCGAGCGGTGCTACCAGACTCGTTGTGACTGAGAGCGAAGTACAATTAGTCACTGCGCCAGAACTAGATGAGCTTATTACGTCCATTCGTCGTGACGAAGCTAAACGAGACATCGGTAAAGCTGGTGCTGAAACCCTGGCCGTCATCCTCTATCGTGAACCCGTCTCTCGAGCTGAAATTGATCAAATCCGAGGTGTTAACTCTGGATTCATTTTGCGTAACCTACTGACTCGTGGTCTGATAGAGCGCACCGCCAATAAAAACTCCTATACCTACAAAATTACTCCAGATTTACTCGCACATTTAGGGATTGGTAGTAAGACTGAATTGCCTGGCTACAGCGGAATTATGGATAAATTAGATGCGTTTGCAGCGACCACTGAAAAACCCCATGACTGATACCGAACCAACAACACAAGACACTCCTACTCCTGAGGCCGAGACATCGGAAGTGACTTTTAATGATTTCCCCGTCAAGCAGCAATTATTGCTACTTGGCCTGCTCTTATTTTTAATTTGTGGTTCTTTTGTGATTCCTAACGTGGTCGGAAGAATTTTTACTCAATCTGATTCACCTGAACCAACGACTAAAATACAGTACACGGATAACTCAATCAGTAACCCGGAATTCAATACGCCAGCTGATATTGATGTCCAAATCGGCGCCCGAGCAGCCTATGTGTGGGACGTACGAGAGCAACGAGCCTTATACAAAAAAGAACCCGACGCTGTATTACCACTAGCATCCATCACTAAGCTAATGACTGCACTCCTGGCCCACGAACTCATGAGTGGTACAGACAAGATTCCAATTACCATGTCTGCCATCTTGCAAGACGGTGCCAGCGGATTCTTGGACGGTGAAGATTTTAATCACGAAGACCTGCGAGACATTACACTCATGTCTTCATCAAACGACGGGGCGTTTGCACTTGCAAACGCAGCCGGTGCCTTATTGTCTGATACTGGCAATACATTCACGTTTGTAGACGGTATGAATGTACGAGCCGAAGAATTAGAACTAACCCAGACCTCGTTTTCAAATCCAACCGGACTTGATATTAATACTAGCACTGCCGGAGCCTATGGTTCAGCTCGAGACATTACATTTTTAATGGAGTATATTCTACTCAACTATCCAGACATCTTAGCCGCCACTAAAAACCAAGCAGCCCGGGTCTATAGCACAGACGGGCTATATCATGATGCTGAAAATACCAATGACTACGTCAACGAAATTCCTGGTCTACTAGGTTCAAAAACAGGTTACACAGATTTAGCTGGTGGCAACCTTACCATCGCCTTTGACGCCGGCTTGAATCGGCCAATAATCGTAACGGTACTTGGATCAACCAGAAGCGGTCGATTTTCTGATGTGGAACGTCTGGTCAATGCCGTTACTGAGCTGACTGAATAATTGTATGGAGACCACAATCATTAAAGTTTTCGCCCCGACCGCCATCGCTTTTATTATTGGTATTGTCATCGCACCTTTTATCACAGCGGCACTCTACAAGTACCAAATGTGGAAGAAGAAAGCCGGGAAAGGTGCTGGTTACGGCGGGGGAGGGACACCGATCTTTGATCAACTTCACAATGAGCGCGATACCAACACCCCACGCATGGGTGGAATAGTAATCTGGGCAGCTGTCATTGCTACAATTCTACTCATAGCAACTCTGAAATTTATTTTTCCTGAATCAATTTTTGCTCGACTTGATTTTCTTAGCCGATCACAGACCTGGCTCCCACTCTTGACTTTGTTTGTAGGTGCCATGGTTGGACTAGCCGATGATTGGTTCGAGGTAAGAGGAATAGGAAAACACTTTGCTGGTGGTCTACCGCTATCACAAAGACTGGTTGTGGTGGGACTAACTGCGATATTTATTGCTTGGTGGTTTTATGAAAAACTTGATGTCACCAGTGTTAGTTGGTTGACAGGTGATATTGAGCTAGGGATTTGGTTTATTCCGTTCTTTGTTTTTGTAGCAGTTTGCGTCTACATGAGTAGCGTTATTGACGGGATAGATGGTCTGGCAGGAGGCGTCTTTATGTTTATCTTTGCGGCCTATACTGGGATAGCCTTGTGGCAAAATCAGCTCGACCTGGCAGCATTTTGTGCCACCATTGTTGGAGGTATTTTGGCATTTTTATGGTTCAATATTCCGCCCGCTCGATTTTACATGACCGAAACCGGTATTATGGCACTGACTATGTGTCTCACAGTAGTCGCCTTTATGACTGACGTGTTAGGAGATGGGGAAGGGGTAACGGTATTACCAGTAATCGGGATATTATTGGTTGCTACCGTGGCCGCGAACACTATTCAAATAGTGTCCAAGAAGTTATTTGGCAAAAAGGTCTTCTTGATCGCTCCTCTCCATCATCATTTTGAAGCGATTGGCTGGCCGGTCGCCAAAGTCACCATGCGTTACTGGGTGCTTGGTTTTGTATTTGCCATTATTGGTATGCTCCTAGCTATTGCACTCTAGTATGTTCCGCTCAATCGATCGTCCGCTTTTAATTATTGTATGCCTACTGGTAATTGCCGGGTTTTTTATTTTTTCCTCGGCTTCACTAGGGCTATTAGCTCGGGACGGAGCACGTTTCTCGTCAGTGGCATTTAGTCAATTTTCCTTTGGGATCATCGGTGGAGGAGCTGCCATGCTGCTAATGAGTAACGTACATTATCGCCACTGGCGCAAATACGCTATCTATTTCTTTATTATAACCCTAATACTCACCGCATTAGTATTCGTACCAGGTATTGGCTTTAGTTTTGGTGGGGCGACGAGATGGCTCTCGATTGGGGGATTTACTGTGCAACCGGCTGAATTACTAAAGATTGGCTATATCGTATATCTTGCCACCTGGCTATCAGGTATCTATAAAAATATCAATAATTACAAACTTGGTTTACTGCCATTTACAGCAATCACGGGAGTAGTCGGCCTCATCATGCTTCTCCAACCTGACACTGACACTTTCTTTATTATGGCAGTGGCCGGGCTCGCGATGTACCTAGTAGCTGGCGGTGGCATGCGTGACGTTGCTATCATGGGAGTTGGAGCTTTGGTTTTGATTTTAATATTAATCTTTTCCCGACCCTATATCATGGATCGTTTTATGACGTTTTTTGATCCGTCCCTTGACCCACAAGGGGCCAGTTATCAGATTCAACAATCCCTGATTGCAATTGGCTCAGGCGGCACCTTTGGTCGCGGCTATGGCCAAAGCATCCAAAAGTTTGAATACTTGCCCGAACCAATCGGTGACTCAGTCTTTGCAGTCTACGCTGAAGAATTTGGGTTCATTGGCAGTATCATGTTAATTGGACTACTGACTGCATTCACCTTACGTGGCTATCATATTGCTGCTCGTTCCAAAGATTTGTTCGGTATGTTACTGGTTGTCGGGTTTGTTACTCTTATAATTATGCAGGCATTTTTGAATATTGCCGCCATGGTTGCGCTAGCACCCCTGTCTGGACTACCACTACCATTTATTAGCCATGGTGGAACAGCGCTCCTGGTCTTACTGACCATGATTGGGATTATCTTGAATGTTTCCAAAACCCAGAAGCTGCTCTAGACACATGATAGACTATCTATTATGAGAATTTTGTTTGTCGGGGGAGGGAGTGGAGGACATTTTTACCCTCTGATTGCCACCGCCGAAGCCATCAAAGCCACGCCGCAAGCTGATTCAATCGAGCTGTTTTATATGGGTCCGCGTGCGTACAACCGCGACGTTCTGATGCAAAACAACATTAACTATTTATTTTGTCCGGCTGGCAAAATGCGGCGATATATTTCTCTCTTGAATATCTTAGACTTATTTAAAATTATCTTAGGGATTTTTGTCGCCTTGATTCAACTCTTTGTCTATTACCCAGATGTAATTTTCAGTAAGGGAAGTTACACTAGTGTCCCGATTCTTATTGCTGCCTGGTTTTATCGAATTCCGGTGGTAATCCACGAATCTGATGCACTCCCGGGCGCGGCCAATAAGTTGGCCGCGCGCTTCGCCAAACACATTGCAATTTCGTATCCAGAAGTAGCTGAATATTTCCCACAAGACAAAGTGGCTCTAACTGGGATCCCAATCAGACGAGTACTCTATACTTCTATCGCTGAACCCTATTCTGTATTAGGTATCAAACCAAACCTACCAGTCTTGTTTGTTACTGGCGGTTCATCTGGCGCAGTTCGAATTAATGATCTTATTCTTGATTCACTCGATGAACTTCTACCTGAGTACCAGATAGTTCATCAAGCCGGTCCGCAACACGAAGCAATAGTTCGAGCGACGGCACAATCACTGATCACTGATCAAAACCTGCTCGACCGGTACTTTGTGGTCGGTACGCTCACTGCCGAACAGGTCACCGCTGCCCAAACTGCCGCTACGATTGTGATTACCCGGGCCGGAAGTACAACCTTGGCTGAGATTGCCCTCCACCAAAAACCAGCCATAGTAATCCCGATTCCCGAAGAAGTCAGCCACGACCAGCGGACCAATGCGTACGCGTACGCTAGGGCTACCGGGGCGACCGTTATGGAAGAAGCCAATTTAAACGACAGCTTGCTCACGGCTGAAATCAGACGTATTATGTCTGACCGAGCAATTTATGACGCTATGGTAGAGGGGACAAAACAATTTGTTTATCCAAGCGCGGCTGCTACTATCGCCTCAGCATTGATTGATACAGGACTACGTCATGGAAGCTAAACCGATCATCACAAGAATGCCACCCAGTCCAACTGGACACCTCCATATCGGTACCGCCAGGACCGCGCTTTTTAACTATTTATTTGCCAAACATCACGGCGGGCAGATGATTTTGCGAATTGAAGACACTGACAAAGAACGTAGTAAAAAAGTGTACGAAGAAGAGATAGTTGCTGGACTAGAGTGGCTCGGTCTCACTTGGGACAATACAACCATTTACCGTCAGTCAGAACGAACAGAACGATACCGAGAGTGCCTCATGCAAGTCATCGAGTCAGGTGCTGCTTATATTTCTAAGGAGGCAAGTCAAAAAAACCCTGACGAGACGATTGAAGTCGTACGACTAAAAAATCCAAACAAATCGATTACTTTTACTGACCTCGTCCGGGGTGATATTACGTTTGATACTACTGAGCTTGGTGATATTGTAATCGCCCGCTCGATTGATGATGCTCTCTATCATTTCACGGTTGTTGTGGATGATATGGATATGAATATCTCGCACGTTTTGCGCGGAGAAGACCATATTTCAAACACCCCACGCCAAATCTTGATTCAAGAAGCCATTGGTGCTGAGCGTCCAGCCTACGCCCACATGCCGCTCATCCTGGCCCCAGATCGCTCTAAGATGTCCAAACGACACGGTGCAGTAGCGCTCGATGACTACATTAAACAAGGGTTTACCAAAGACGCTATCATCAACTACTTGGCCCTATTGGGCTGGAGTCCTGGTACTGATCAAGAAATATTTTCTCTAGACCAACTAATAAAAGATTTTGATCTCAGTGGCATGCAAAAAAGCGGTGCAATTTTTAATCTTGATAAATTCAAGTGGGTCAATAAGCAATATCTGGACACGTTAACTCATGAGAGCTACCGATCATACGTCGAGACAGCACTGCCAGAGATAATCACAGAATTGCCTGGATATACGCAAACAACCCTTGATCGTCTCATCCCTTCTATCCGAGAACGCGCTCAAACTGGTAGTGATATTACCGCCGCAGCTGAAGCGGGGGAGTACAATTTTGCTTTTTCAACCCCCAACTACGAAACAAGTCTGCTGCAATGGAAAAAAGACGACACTATCACTGACGCCTTGCCCCGGTTACAGAAAGCCCACGAACTATTGTCTTTCGCTGATTTTACTTCACCAGACACTATCAAAGCCGTCCTTTGGGATTATGCTGAAGAGATAGGGAAGGGGGAAGTACTCTGGCCACTCCGAGTTGCCTTGTCAGGCCTAGAACGTTCACCTGACCCGTTTACGTGCGCTCACATCATTCAAAAGAAAGAAACGTTGGCGAGAATCAAGCAAGCGTGTGATAAAATTACCAGTAATGCAACGTAGACAGCTGCACGCTTTTTGTTTGGGATTATTATTGGCACCGATATTGTTCGGAGTGTCACAGGTGTTTGCACAATCTGAAGTTGAACGTCTACAAAGTGAGATTGCTACCCGGGGTGATCGACTATCCGAAATTGAAGCAGAGATTCGAGAATTTGAAGCCGCTCTACTTGAAGTCGGAGCTGAAAAGAAAACGCTCCAAGGAGCCGTAAACCAACTCGAACTGGAACGTCGCAAAGTACTCGCTGACATAGACTTTACAAGCGGTAAAATCAGCTCTACTGATCTAACTATTTCAAAACTTGAAATCGAAATTGAAGAAGCCACTAACGCAACGATGCGACAAGAAGAAGCGATAGGGTCAATTATGCGTGAACTGCATACTTCAGATAATGACACAATGGTTGAAATCCTACTAAGGTACGACAATTTATCTGAGTTTTGGAACAGTGTTGAAGACTTAGAGACTGTCCGATCTAGTATGGGAGATCGCGTTGCTGCCTTGACCACTCTCAAGGAATCACTCATTACCAAGAAAGCCGAGAACGAAAAGCAACGGGGCACACTAGTGTCTCTACAAAACCAATATTCAGACCAGCAAGAGATTCTTGAATCAAACAAAGCGCAAAAAGCGCAGTTGCTCGAAGTTACCAAAAATGAAGAAGCTGGGTATCAGTCACTCTTAGCCGAAAAACAAGCCACGAGAGAGCAAATCACGCGTGAAT
>CAYGTP010000007.1:0-12288 GCA_964352875.1 uncultured Candidatus Saccharibacteria bacterium | reverse complement strand
ATTCCGCCACGCGGCGCGTCAGTATTCGACTGGCCACTTGAAAACATTATCGTTACCCAGCTATTTGGTGGAACAGAGTTTGCTAAAAACAACGCTGGAATTTATGGTCGCGCCTATCACCCTGGGGTTGATTTTGGAGCACCGGTCGGAACCAAGATTTTTGCACCACTCACTGGAACGGTCCGCTGGACTGACAACACTGACCGAATTCCTGGCTGTTATGCCTGGGGGAAATGGGTCCTGATTGATCATGCCAATGGACTCTCGACTCTATATGCCCATTTGAGCCAAGTCGCCGTGCAAGCCGGTCAGACAGTCTCAACTGGTGAAGTTATTGGCTATACTGGCGCTACCGGCTACGTTACCGGTCCGCACCTTCATTTCACTGTCTATGCCCAAGACGCGGTAGAAGTCATCAGATACAGCGATTTCAAGACAATTACGAGCTGTGGACCAGCCTACACTCCACGTGCCGCCTCAGAAGGGTACATCAACCCAATGGATTACTTGCCACCAGCCTAAACCTGGGGATAAATCCGTGTATTACTTGTAGATAGGGAGGGGACAAGGTGCTACTATATAAATGCGATGCAATGCATCGTAGGAACTTACCCAAGCAAAAAACCTGGCGAGCCAGGTTTTTTGCTACCAAGCTGAATAGTATCAACTTCGCACAATATTAATGCTAGGGAAGGAGCGGTGGAGTAGGGAGTCTGAAACACTTAACTATCTGCAACTTACAGCACTCTATGCAGAGACATCCAGCCTTCCCAAACGTCATGAATACCGGTGTTCAAAAAAATGAAAGTTTGAAAGAATTTTAACTAGGTTAGATTTTAAAATTAAAAATTTTTTCTGACCAGCCATACTTACAAACCATTACAATTCTTGGCATAGATACTGATGTAGTCATACTGTATACCGCCTGTATTTCCGATGTCCAAAGAATCGTTTGTTAAGAGACCTACGTGACCGACTCATACTACGTAGTTGTACAAGTCAAAGGCCTTACAATCGATTCTGGAGCTTCATAAACCCCAGGTTATACTACTGAAGTCTAGACCACATTAATTGGCGCAGCAAAGACAAAGATGATTCATAAACTAATAAGCTCAACTGCACAAATCAACTAAACGCCGGCGCAGCTTATTGCACAGCATGCCCAGAGTAGATTATTCACTGACTATACGGGATAGACACAACGGTACCATAGGCGCGATACATAATTACTAAATAAACATATTGTTTATACCCATGTACTTCGTTTTACATATATTGTGCGAAGTAAAGTAGTATAGTAATATAAACGTATGCCGACTAGAAAAAGTTCAACCCCAATCGAAAAATACATCCTCCCCTTTCTCGACTACTGCGAAATCGAGAAAGGTCTGTCTAACAATACCCAGCGTAATTATCAGCAATATTTAAATTTGTTTGTGAAGTGGCTCGCTGTGGTCAAACAGTCAAATTTAAAACCACACGAACTAACTGCTGAGCATATCTGGGACTACCGCCTCTTTATCGCCCGTACCTACAAAACTCCTCGCGGTGAACATTTAAGTAAGAAATCACAAAACTACTATTTAATTGCACTCCGTGCCCTACTCTCCTTTTTGGCTGAACGAGATATTGAAACGCTACCTTCATCAAAAATCAAATTAGCCAAACAAAAATCTGACGAAACGATTTCTTTTTTGGATGTACGTGATATCGACGCTATGCTAAAAATTCCTGACCTAAAAACTCCCGGTGGTTTACGTGACCGAACTATCATGGAACTGTTCTTTTCGTCTGGAATGCGTATTTCTGAGCTTGTAGCACTCAATGCTGACCAAATGAACATGATAAAAGACGGAAGCAAAACCCGTACGTATGAGCTATCTATCGTTGGTAAGGGTAAACATATTCGCACCATTTTTATCTCTCCTCGGGCAGCTGATTGGTTGCGACAATATTTAAAGAGTCGTAGAGATGTATACAAACCACTGTTTATAAACCATCGCTCCAAAGACCCTGATCACAATCGGCTGACTCCCCGCTCGATTCAGAGCATGATATCGAGAACTGCCATTCTCGCTGGCATATCAAAGAAAGTTACCCCACATACGCTGCGGCACACCTACGCTACTGATTTACTTGATCACGGCGCTGACTTGCGTTCCGTCCAGGAACTCCTGGGACACAAAAATGTAGCCACCACGCAAATCTATACCCACGTCACCAATAAACGCCTGCGCGATATCCATGAAAAATTTCACGGCGGCAACGAAAAAAAATAACCCTACTCTGCTACCATTGCTCCTTCTAATAAGGTTTGAATAATGTCGTCATAATCAGCTCGATGCTTTGATAGAAAAATATTCCGACTTTGCCCGTTTGACAACCGGGACATAATTTCAGGATGTCGTTCAAGATACTGTCGTAATTTCATTGGAATTATTTCTGTCTGACTAAATATTCGCACCCCCTCCCCTAGCACACGGCGTAAGTCAGTCGTCAAAGTAGTGTAGTGAGTACAGCCTAAAATCACCCCATCAATGTGGCCGATTCTTGGTGTGAGATAACGCAGCGCTACTTCCAGTGCCTCGTTATGTAGAGACTGTTCAATCAGAGGTACTAGCTCAGGTGTGGCGACTGCTTCTAGCTTGATATCAATGGCCTGTCGCTTCCCTAGTTCCAAATGATACTTGCCCGAACTAACCGTACGTTGGGTCGCTAACATCACGATACGCTTACAATCACTGGCAACCGCTTCTTCGATCACGGGTATAATTACCCCCAGGATTTTGCGTTCTGGGTACTGTGCTGGTAACCATTCGTCTTGTAATCTACGGAGTGTTTCAGCTGACGCAGTATTGCAGGCAATCACCACCAACACACAGTCTCTTCGAAACAACTCTGCTACCCCAGACTTTGTAAGCTCAAAAATTTCAGCTTCCGTCTTACCACCATACGGTACATTCGCAGTATCGCCATAATATTCATAGTCGTATTCTGACAATTCTTTTGCCACGGCTTTTAAAATCAACAGCCCACCTAACCCAGAATCAAACAATCCAATTTTCATACAAGTAACCTGTCCTAATTTAGATGAGTACTATATAACACTATGGCGACAATTGCTCGGTACGCGTACGTAAAAGATTCGATAGTTCCATATACTAATGCCTCTCTCTCAATTGGCAGTTCAGCAGTATTGTACGGCCTCAGTGTCTATACAGTAGTTCATATAGCGTCATTACAAACGAAGTATTTGGTGTTTAGATTGTCAGACCATGTCACAAGATTACTGCAATCAGCCAGAATAATTGGATTTACGAACCCTGAACTAATTTGTCATGAGACAAACATCACCGCCATACTATCCGGGTTGCTAAAGAAAAATTCTCCCACTCATAACCAATTCTGTCGTATAACACTTCACGTCGCTGAGGAAGTACCTGGCGTCAAAACGTCAGAACTTGCCTTGACACTATCAGTATTTATGTATGATGCGTTACCTATCTTACCTCAGCATGGAGCTCGTCTGAAAACCAGCTACTGGCGACGAGTGTCTGACAATGCTATCCCAGCTCGCGCCAAAGTAAACGGAGCATATGTTAACTCTGCGCTAGCAAAACAAGACGCTATTAACTCAGGCTATGATGATTGTATGTTTTTAAATCAAACTGGGTTTATTAGTGAGTTAAGCGCTGCGAATATTCTGTTTATTAAAAATGGGACTATCATTACTCCTGATACAGCATCAGATATTTTAGAAGGTATTACTAGAAAAACTATTTTAGAACTAGCCACTGTCTTTGATTATCAGGTACAAGAAAGAAAAGTTTCACTTTCGGAAGCTTACTCAGCAGACGAAGCCTTTGCTTGTGGAACTTCTGCTTTTGTCAGTCAGATCACTAGTATTGACGAAAGAGCTTATACTTCAAATACCCATACCAAACAATTTCAAAGCAAACTAACGCAACTGCAAACTACTGAAAATGATTTAACTACGGTTATTACAATTTGAACTAGTACTTTCGTATTACACCAGTCACAACGGCTGCAATGCGAAGTTCGTACTCTGGATAAATTGGAGCGTAGTTCTTATTGGCTGGTTGTAGCCAGATCTTATTCCCCTGCTTACGGAAATATTTTAGTGTCCAGCCACCATCAACTTCAGCTACTACAATATCCCCATCCTTGGCGGTTTGTGAACGTTCAGCAATAATCAAATCACCTTCATCAATATGCGCTTCAATCATTGAATCCCCTTTCACCTCTAGTATAAAAGTTTTCTCTTTTTTGGGGATGAGATACTCTTCAATGCTCAGCGTATCAAGCACCTCAGAATCAGCTGTATCAGGTATACCAGCTTCAACAAGTCCTAAAAGAGGCACCTCCCCTGCTGCTAACGACGGGATTAATTTTCCCTGCGCATCTTTGTCCAGCACACCCGCATCAATGAGTTTATGGACGAGTTTGGATACTGCGTTTTTTGATTTATATCCCACCAGCTCCATAATCTCCGAATAGCTCGGCATGCGCTTATGTTCTCGGTGGAACGAAAGAATTTTGTCCTTAGCTTCCATAATTATAGTATACCTCCCCTACCCCCACGAAAAGGTACGAAAGAGCCGTAGGAAACTCCGATTACGTTCTTCGCGTCGGAGCTGACGAAGGAGCTCCTTATGTCGTCTGGCTTCCCTACGGTAGTCGTGACTGTGCAAAATCTTGCAATCAATAATACCGTTTAATTTTTGGATTTCGTTGTTTAATGCCTTGAGATATTGTTGCTTACTCATAAAAAATTCAACCTATTTCTAATGAACATAGTATAGGTGAACGTTCGTTCACCGTCAAGTTTCTTTTCTGTGGAAAACAGTAAAGACTAGTCAATTAATGTAAACCGCTGCTGCTCTACCCCTTCTATCACAACTTTCACTTCAAACATATCTAGTGGACGGACCCAAACCGGTCGCTTGCCAAAATCTTCTGTATCATACTCAGCCTGATATACTACCATCATGTCTAATGTTTCAGAGTGACGCGCTAATGCAAGTACTGTGTATTCTTTGCCTTTATAGTGGCGATATCGCTTCCCTGCTGCTACTTTCATACTAAGTGTAGTACCCGTTCAAAATGTTTTTTTTGGATTGGCATGACAGAGAGTCGGTTACCTTTCTGTAATACCGTCATACCCTCTAAGTGAGGATCGGTTTTCATTTCACTCAGCGTGACAACTCTGGGGAATTTGGTAATGAATTTCACATCAACACACAGCCAGCGCGGATTGGCTGGATCTGATTTGGGGTCTGGATGCTCAGACTTGGGATCGAATTGGGTCGGATCAGGATATGCAGCTTTCACAATCTCCATCACACCAGCCGCGCCAGTCTCGTTGCCGGCACTGGAATGGTACAGCAGCGCCTTATCGCCCACTTGCATCTCGTCACGCATCATATTGCGGACCTGGTAATTGCGTGTGCCATCCCACATTTCGACTCGGCTGCGCTCTAAATCATCAATTGAGAAGCAGTCTGGTTCACTCTTCATTAGCCAATAGTTCATAAGGTTTTCCTGATATTTTTGCTATACTATCAGTGGAAGTTTGTTTATTACAAAATAATGGTAACACGTATGTTAAGTGAATCACACAAAGCCATGATCCGTACTCACGGCACCATGGTTGGGAGAATGTTGATGGGATTACTCTTTTTCTTTAGTGGAATAGGGATTTTATTTGTTGGTGGACCAGCTGGCACAGCTGCTTTCTTTGATTCAATGGGAGTGCCACTTGCTGGTATAGTAGTCTGGTTGGTAATTG
Source organism: uncultured Candidatus Saccharibacteria bacterium (assembly GCA_964352875.1). GTDB lineage: Bacteria > Patescibacteriota > Minisyncoccia > Phycocordibacterales > UBA918 > OLB19. The sequence continues at coordinate 6,479 of CAYGTP010000007.1, read as the reverse complement.
CTTTGAAGCTAATTGCTGGTGGTGCTTTGATGCTTGGTTACCAAGTTGAAAAGGCTGCAGCTGGACTCTTACTCTTTACCGTTGGTGCCACACTCATTGCCCACATGGATATCAATGATAATGGGTTATGGAAGAATCTTGCCATCATCGGCGGCTTGTTATACGTCATGGCGTACGGTGCTGGTGACGGATGGAAAATCGGCAGTGACAACAGTATGTCTCACAACCGAACTGACGGCCCAACCCCTGCTCTCTAACACACATATACAAAAAGCCCGCGCCATAGGCGCGGGCTTTTTGTATAGTGGAGAACTGCTAACTAAAAGTTCGCAGCGAGCGTACGACCCCAGCAGGGCTGGGAGGCACTCCACGGCTGTACCCCTTGTGTTTCATAGAGATACCGCGCGTAGGCCATGTTGTCGTAAATGTCATTTAGATTCAAACCGAGTTTTTCAGCTGTCTCTAAGTGATACCGCTTATTGATCTGCATTACGCCAGTATCAGCGGGGTCAACTCGTCCCTGGAGAACCGAACCATCAGCCAACGTGTGGCGGAAGGTCGATTCACATCGTGCGACCTGGACCATGACTGGAATGTCAGCAAAGTACTCTCGTACGATCGCTTCGGCTCCATGTGTCACTTCTTCTAGTCGTCGTTCAGTTCCTGATGTTGTAATGTGCCCATACTCTGGAGCAATCTCAGCGACCGCCCCAGCTCCTGATACCACCATAATGGCAGTAATAACGGTTGATATAATAAGCCAAGTGTCTTATCGGACAAATGCCACTCCGAGGAGTGACAACCGCAGAATCATAGCACGATTCTGATAGTCTTAACACTATAGCATGTTTTTGACTTACTGTCAATAATTTATACTGGTAAATTGTTTAAACGGCCTTATTTATCAAGCTTATTAAGCTCGATTAACATGAGTCACCATCATATTAAAATGACATACTGCCCATTGTGCGTATAGTTACAAAATTAGAAAGGGGGCATCCAAAGACGCCCCCCCCATTGGCCTAGTGTCGATAGGCCAGTTTACTAGGAAAGCACAGCCAGGACCGTTGTCCTGAGCGGGATGCGCACATCCCGTGCACCAGAATGAGAGTTCAAACCGGGACACCGACGCTATCTGCCCTCCGCAAAATCCCCGAACGGGAATAAGAAATATAGCGCGTTTTGTTGATTTACCCTAATTTGCAGTCGTTATGAATCCTTATGCAATTTCTCTGCCACAGAGGCTTCAAACCAATCTTTCATCCCTTCAAAGGCGCGCAATACTTCAATTGGCGTAGCGAATACCACCGTGTTTGATTGGTCAGAGGAAAGATCATTGAGACTCTGCAGGGTTCGCAAATGGAGCGCGCCAGGAGCTGCTGCGAGCATGTTAGCGGCTTTGGCCATATTTTCAGCAGCCGCCACTTCCCCTTCAGCCTTAATAATCACCGCCCGCCGCTCTCGTTCGGCTTCTGCCTGCTTGGCAATCGTTCGTTCCATGTCTTCCGGCAAGAAAAAGTCCTTAAGCTCAACATTGTCGACTGTCACTCCCCATTGATCAGTTTCTTGATCGATAATAGTCTGGATTCGTTCAGAAAGCTTATCTCGCTCAGCCAACACTTCGTCGAGTTCTGCCCCACCAACAATATTACGCATAGTTGTCTGGGCGAGTTGTGATACAGCAAACCGAAAGTTTTCTACCTCCAACACTGCTTTGGCCGCATCAGATACCCGGTAATAAATCACCGCATTAATACTCGCTGAGACGTTGTCTTTCGTGATGACTTTTTGGTCTGGCACGTCTACTGCTTTAACACGTAAGTCTACTTTCTCCATTTTTTGAAAAATCGGCACGATCACACTCCAACCCGGTCCACGTAAACTACTGTACTTCCCCATCGTCAATACAACTCCCCGCTCATATTGCTTAACCTCCCGCAAAAAAGAAAGTAACAATATAGCCACCCCCAAAACAATCCAGAAAAGTTCCATAGATTTTAATTAGCACTCGTAATACCTAGAGTGTATCACGAATATTGCCTGATGAGAGCCATGGCGCCGTAGAGGCCGCCTAGGTCACCTAAAGTAGCATCGACAATATCAGGGCACGGCACAATATCATCCAGAACAGTCTCGGTGTGCCGACGAATATCATCAAGCATAATTCGTGGATCTCCAACTATCATCGAACCGCCCAACACAATCGTGTCTGGAGACCAATATAAAATGGTATTACGTAAACCTTGCGCTAGATAACTAGCGAGCTGACTCCAGACAACATCACTCTGTGGGATGTCAAAAGGTTTCATTCCAGTACGATCTTCCAGTGCACTTCCTGAGACTAGATTTTCTAAAGTTGGCGGCGTCCCTTCCCCTAAGATTGTTTGATCAACATCTAGAATCTGATGCCCTGGTTCAAAACCATATTTCGCTTGATCGACTAACCCTTGCTCAATTTTTACCCCACCCACCCCCGTACTCACGGTCATATACACCAGGATGTCACTATCTTCCCCAGCCCCAAAGTGCGCTTCGCCCATACCAACAACAGCTGTGTCATTATCTATATATACCGGCGCTTTGAGCTTCTTACTAAGTTGCGAAACGAAGGGCTGGTCAACCCACTTGCTTAAAATAGCATCGCTCATCAACGACTGTTTATCTGGCGCCAAAATACCTCGGATACCTCCGGCTGCAGCGGTACAAGGGCGTCCGTCGAGTAGTTCGGTTATTTTCTCAAGCAACATATCAAACCCTTCTTTATACGAGACGGGTGTTTTAAATTTGATAGGCGTGTCAAACTCTTCCAAATCTTCCGAGACGGCCACTCGCGTATTGGTTCCTCCAATATCAAAAAGAACGTATGTCATACACCAAGAATTTCGCGAGTTTTATCTTTATATAATTCGACGTTTGGTTGATTAAACGCATTTACATTCAGTAACTTCGCCACGTACATTGTTTCAAGCATGCGCATCCCCATAAACAGTCCCATAGAATACGCCAAATCATCCTCAAACATGGTGGCTCGGTACGGCAACACACGAGCTTGGTACGCTCCAATTACCCCACCATAGATTGCGCTTGCAATTTCTTGATGTGATTTCTTCTTGAGCATTGGTGCAATCTTACTTTTGGCACTGATTTCATAATCAATGTCTTCGTCATCAAATGTCACAAAATCCGTATATACGTCAGAAAAGCCGCTGAAGTACAGCTGTCCAATTGAATGTAATTCAATTGGGGTGGAAATAGTTGGAACAAACCCTAGCTTGACTGGCTTTTTGTCTATATCCAGCTCTTTACCAAGGCTCTCGGCTGCGAGTTGTCGATACCATTCGCCGAGCTTCTGCAGCCGCGTATCAAAGGCAAAGAAATTGACGTGCCTGATACCCTTTTTCATATAGACATGCAGTCGCGCTGCGCTTTCAACTACCGCTTCTTCAAACATTTCGTCAGTTGCATCAGCCACCCCGCTTAAAATTGCTTCGACATCATGGCCAAGTAACAACATCGGCACTAACCCCACTGGGGTAAACACCGAATACCGTCCTCCGATAGCTTCTGACATGGCTATAGTATGCCCGCCAAGCCTCTTTCCAACCTTGAGCAAGTCATTCTTTGGATTACCAATGTAAATGACTTGTGCATACATACTTTTACCTAACTGGTTTTCTAGTGCATCGAGCAGCACAGATGTATTGGCCAGTGTTTCAGTGGTACCGCCAGATTTACTAATTACACAAACAGCAACGTGCTCAGCTTTTTTGACTTTACTCAAGATTTCTAATACTGACTGAAGCTTATGCGGAGAAACAGTGTCCAGTACATGCAATTGCACTTTAGCAGTGCCAAGCACTTGATGAAGGGCTTCAATCCCGAGGCTCGAACCACCAATTCCAACCACTACCACATGCTTTACCTTGTTAAATTGAGAAGTGGTTTGTACCACCTCGTCCAGCATTACCTCATCTTGCCAGGTAGCGAGTGATGATTCGGGCTTAGTTTGATCAAACTCATTAACCACCCGCGCAACTTCATCGCGGTAATCTGCTAGAGATGTTACTCCGGTCGCTATCGCCTTTTCGCCAATATCAGCTCGATCAAAATAAGTGATTTGCATAATTAATTCATTGCTTACAGCTGGCGAGCGTGGGACGTGTCAACATTTTTACAAATATATTTGTACGCTTCGTCGACACTATCAACAACATGAAATAAATCCATGTCTTCTTTACTGATAGTCTTGTACTTTTTAAGCAAAGTCTTTTCAAACACGGCCACAATTGGATCCCAAAAATCTTTTCCGTAGAGCACGACGGGAATCCGTTCAATTTTCTTAGTCTGAATCAAAGTAACAATTTCAAAAAACTCATCGAGGGTACCAAAACCACCCGGGAAATACACGTAAACTTCGGACGCAAAAGTGAGCATTACTTTTCGAGAAAAGAAGAAATCAAAGTTGAGTGAATCAGTTGTGTATGGATTAAGTTTTTGTTCAAACGGTAATTGTATGTTCAGACCGACGGATTTCCCTCCGACCTTAAATGCTCCCACATTCCCCGCTTCCATAATACCTGGGCCACCGCCAGTAATAACAGTGAATTTATTTTTTGCCAGCCTGGCTGCTAACTCTTCTGCTTGTTTGTAAATTGGATCAGTCGGATCAGTACGCGCACTCCCCCAAAATGTTACTGCCAAACCATGCTTACGTAACAGTTCAAAACCCTGCACAAACTCCGACATGATTCGAAAGACTCGCCATGACTGAATGGCATCTCCGTTGGAGCCATCTGGGTCCAGTAAGTCGGTAACAATGCGTTTATATTCTAACCCTTTCGGCTTCTTTGATTTATCCGCTTTCTTTCTCCCAAATAATTTTCCTACCATTAGCTTATTCTAGCATCGGCTAGTGCCATGGAATCTCAAACTGTGTAAATTCTGGGAGTAACTTTTTATCATAGAGTAGTCGGGCCGTTACTTCGGCGTGTGACAGTGCACCAGTGAGCGCGTTGTGCGGCGTGGGTTCTTCGGGAATACCGCAGTACTGCAATACCGCATCGAGCGTAAGGCCGCTGCGTCGGTGTTGTGGGTCAATCGGTGGTTTCTTGCCTGACTTAATTATGTGCATCCAACACATTGTGTGCGTATCGAGGGTGCGGTAAGCCAAATCCCAGTTCATACTGGCGCGTTCTGATGCGACCCGTAGCATATCCCGATCAAACGACGGATTCTGCCCGGTGATTGTCCGATCACCCAGATGTTGTGACCACTCCATGAACTGCTGCACCAACTCCGCTTCGGTCATTTTACTTTTGTCAGTGATTTCCGCTTCGGTAAAACCATTAACCTCCAGCGCACCGTCCATGATATGTGCCCCGTCCCAGATGTGACATTCGCCATAAAATCGATTTTTAGGGTTATGAAAGTCTATTGCACCAATCGAAACAATCGAATGTTTTTCGTAATTTGTACCGGAAGCCTCAACATCAAGAATTAACATAGTCTGACGATAATACCATAATCATATAATGGTTCGAGTTATACCCTATATTGACATACCAGTAGTAAGTATAGTATTTGGATGATTTTTTCCTCTTACACAGACGACAAACTAAGTGCGCATTTAATGCTTCAGATACTGAACCAGCGATACAGTCATGGTGTCGGCATAATTCATAGTCGCTTGCAGTTCCTGCAATTCCACCATTAATGTTGCATTATCACCTTCGATCACAGCGTCCTGAAGTTCTTCATACTGCGTTGCCAGGGTTGCTGTAGTGGTAGCGTGGTGTAGATCTATCCGAGCCACCATCTCTCCTTTGTACTGTGTCAAATGCCAAATTATTGGCTGTACGCAGCCTGACTCACACCAGAACTGCTGCCGAACGCTCAATGTATCGTCAGGCATGGTCAATTCATATACTTGTAACCCTTGGTCTGTAAGCACCAGCAAGGACACTACGTTATCAATTGCAGCCAACAAGATACTCTGCTCATCATTCACCACCACAATCTGATCAGTGGGAGTAAATTGATATTGCGCCTCGGTGGTCGTGCCATTAGCGGTAACATGCAACGTATGCGCTAGACTATCAGCTGGACCGCTGGGCGGTCGAAGTGCATACCCATACGCGCCATGGGTGACAGTATTGGTCGCGTAACTGTAGGCGTAGTCATTGTATAAGTTTATAACCGCATCCTGCCTTGCCAACATTTCAGCTTGTGTAGTGAGTAGTCGCTCAAACTCCGCTACCTGGTCGATGTGTGGCTGCAGCTTCTTTGGTATCACTGTTTGACTGACATACTGCGCCCCGGCTAAAAAACCTCCAACCAACACACAGCACCCCAGAACAGTCACCATGAAGAAAATTCCGCCATTGCTGGTACTGGAAGACACTACCTTCTCATCCACTTCAGCATCAGCGGCTTGATCTAATTCTTCCCAAATATTGCTTTCGGTCTTTTTTGCCATACCT
>CAYGTP010000006.1:0-43609 GCA_964352875.1 uncultured Candidatus Saccharibacteria bacterium | reverse complement strand
CTCCCACGCCACCATCTCACTCGCCCCTAGCGAAGTTTTGCTAATCTCTCCGACCAACCGACCAAACCGGTCAACTGGCGCTGGCGTGTACCCACAAATATAAATCTTTTCTACCCCCGCTCCTTCCGCCGTTCGAAAGATCGATCCAACGTTGTGAGCACTTCTGATATTATCGAGTATTACGATTCGCATCGTGCTAGACTACCAGAAATTTATGCTTAATCCATTCCCTATCCAATTTCTCGCTCTCTTTGCGTACTTTATTTTGCGAATATTTGTGGGTGGCATTTTACTCTGGTTGGGTATTAAAATTCTTCGCACCAGAGTAATCCCCAACCCTCACGGCATAGCCAAAAGACCAATCACTCTCTATCTGCTGGCAGTGGCTGAAATTGCAATCGGTATTTTTACGCTGCTCGGAGCGGCGACTCAATACGCCATGTTAGGCTTATTCGTTCTTTGTGTGGCGGTATTATGTACGAATCCACAGCGCAACGTTCCATATATCCCTTCTCCAATTTTCTATCTCCTACTCCTAGCTTGTTCTATTAGCCTCTTTATCACCGGCGCTGGTTTCCCAGCGGTTGATTTGCCGATTTAATACCGAAATAGTCATCACGCAGCGAGGGCTCGAAACGTACCGTTTCAGTACACCCGGTGGAGATTCTTCGTTATAGAAGCAGTGCAGATGTTGACCGATGCTGTCGTCACAAGTTACTAACTATAATTGTTCGCTTCGCTCCAATTCTAGATAAGTACTTGCGACCCCGGCTCGCGGTTTCTGGCATTAGGATAGCCAGAAACATCGCTCTGCCTCGGACAAGCTAAAAGCCTGCCGCAGGGCAGGCTTTATTGACGCTTGTCCGCCCTCGAGGGCTCGAAACGTACCGTTTCAGTACACCCGGTGGGTATGTTGTTTCGCTCTGCTCACAACATTCCGCACCGGGTCTTCGAGCCCTCCCGAACTGTCCCCCGGACAATTCTGAGGGCCTCCTGCTTTCACTTCGTTCAATCAGTCCGCCCTCGAGGGCTCGAACCTCGGACCATCTCCTTAAAAGGGAGCCGCTCTACCAACTGAGCTAAGGGCGGATACATCCGGTCATCCGAATGACCGCTAATATACCACAGGAGACAAAAAAATCGAGTCTTTGCTATAGTGGAGCTATGTTTGATACCTCTAAAGTACTCGAAGCTACCTCTACCATCGCAGATGGAAATATGTCGTTTACGTTTGGTAATGATGCTGCAGTAGTTAAAAATCGTACACAGTTTTTGGCTACTCATGAGTTATCTCATGAGATAACTCATGAGCGAGTCATCTGCATGGCCTGCACTAATGGTGCTCGTATACAAGTTGTCGATGCAACCAGTACTGGGACCGGGGCGAAGTGCCAAGCCGAGATGCTTGAAGCGGAAATACTGGTAACGCGCGAACGAGGCTTGGCACTGATGGTACTAACAGCCGACTGCATCCCTGCCAGTTTTTATGATCCCGTGCAGCAGGTCATTGCCTTGGCCCATTTGAACCGCAAAACCATTGCCCATGATCTCGCGCAAAAAACCGTCGGTTTTTTGCGCGAGCAATTTGGCACTGATCCTACCGACCTGTTAGTACACTTTGGTCCACACATCCATGCCACCTCATACATATATCCTCTCCCTCTTACTGACCCAACCCCACCGCAACTCACCCGGTTTATAACTGAACAAGATGGTAACGCCTATATAGATATTACTACTGCTCATCGCCAACAACTTATCGACTCTGATATTCCACCAGAAAATATATCTGTCTCGCCGGTTGATGTGGGCATTTCACCAGAACACTTCTCCCACTATCGCACCCAACACGACCCTAGTCATCCGGCCGGCCGTCTCGCCACCATTCTCGTGCTGCGCTAATCTGCAATATAACCACCCACCTGGCTCTGCCATAATTTTGCGTACACTTTACCGTGATACAAAAGTTCATCGTGAGTTCCATCTTCAACTACCTGACCAGCTGCAAAGACAATAATGCGATCCATCTTTTGGATAGTAGATAACCGGTGCGCAATCACCAAAGTAGTCCGGCCTTGAATCAGTTTCCACAGGGCGGTTTGGATTTTTTGTTCAGATATTGAATCAAGCGCGCTGGTCGCTTCATCGAGCATGACTATCGGTGCGTCTTTTAACATCGCGCGGGCTATCGCCACCCGCTGTCGCTCGCCGCCAGAGAGCTTCACTCCCCGTTCCCCCACCAAGGTGTCATACCCGTTTGGTAACTGACTGATAAATTCATGGGCGTGGGCTTTTTCAGCTACGGTTTGAATCTCGGCCAAACTAGCTGATGGTTTAGCATAGGCAATGTTGTCGCGCAGACTGCGGTGAAAGAGTAGTGGTTCTTGCGGGACATATGCAATTTTGCGTCGCAACTCATCTTGCCTCACGGCTGCAATATTTTGCCCATCAATGGTAATGGTGCCAGACTCAATATCACGAAACCGCAACAATAATTTAGTAATGGTGGTCTTCCCTGCTCCTGAGTGCCCGACCAAAGCCACTTTTTGCCCCGCTGGAATATGAAGATTCAAACCAGCAAAAACATTCGCCTCACCTTCGTAGGTAAAGTGCACATCGCTAAAAGTAATCTGGCCACGAGGCATCGCAACGCGTTCTGGTTTGATTGGGTCCTTTACATCAACCGCTCTGTCCAAAATCTCGACCATCTCGTTAGCGTCAGTGAGGGCAACAAAAATTCGAATTGATTGTTTGCTAAGATTCCACACCACATCAAAACTCTTAATGGCATAAATCTGGACTAACACAATGGTGCCGGCGGTAATCTCACCCGACAGCCACAGCCATACGGCACCGATCATAAAAAGCAAAGTGAAGGTATTAATGTTGATACCCTGCCACATAGTGCTCCAAAATCCCTCTTGCATCCACGACACCCAGCGTTTCTGTTGTTGGTCTTTGGTCACCACTTGAAAAGCTGCTTGTTCAATTCGTTTTGAGCCAAACATCATGACAGTAAAAAAGTTGGTGATGATATCAGAATAGTGTGCTGTCACTTTTGTGTCAGCTTCGGCGTTACGAATGCCTTTAGGAATTTGAATCTTGATGAGATACCAAATCATTACCATATAGGTAAGTAGCCATAAGAAAAATATTGCGCCAATGATTGGAGAGTAGTACAGAAGCACAACGGTTGACGATAGTAACGAAATACCTCCAAACCAGAGCCCGTAAACAGCTTGATCATGCAATTCTTCAAAGGCACTCACAAACCGCTTCGTTTTAGCCACTAACCCGCCGGAGAACGAATTACTGAAAAAACTGTATGAGTGATTCTGTAGTTTTTCGAGGGTGTAGTTGGACAACTGTTCAAGGATTTTTGATTGGGAATAAATCATAAAATAGTCCCCGACTCGAAAAATAATGTTGAGAAACAAAAAAGCCAATCCCAAATACCACAAGAGTTGAAACAACACGCTGGCTGGGTCAGCTGGTGGTGCTGAGACCGTATCAATAATTAACTTGAAAATAATTGGGACAACAACTATATCTATCAACTTACCCAGTCCATACGAACTAAATAAAATGGCTTGTGACCATTTGTACTGAACCAAAAACGGCCAGTAGTGCCGCATAATAGCTCGGAAATTCATAGGGGTAGCTTAGCACAGAGTGAAACGGCCCAAATACCTGGGCCGTAACATTACAACGTGAGTGTCCATTGTTCGAGTGCAACATCAATGTCGCGGATACCCGCGTGACCATCGTGATAGACCGCCAGCAACGTCGAAGCTAACTGGTTAACTTCTCCCGGTTTAAATTTGGACAGAGCAGCTTTGGCTTTCTGATATGGGTAGTCTTTGAGGCCCGTCTCTGCAACAACGTTGGTGGTTGCAGCCAAGCGAAGTGATTTGAGTTGCCACCAGAGCGTGCCGATAATTTCTTCCGGTGCAAGGCCGGCTCTACGTGCCTCCTGCAATAAGAGCCACAGTGATTTTTTGTCTTTGCGGGCGAGCGCTTCAGCCATGCCAAATGGATTGAAGCGTTCAGTTTTATCAGCGATAATTTCGGTTAGCTCCCCATGCGTTGCGTACTTTTTCTTGACTGGAGCCAATAGGGCTCCCTCCAGTATGACAAACTGATTTCCTGATTCCCCCAGCTCGGCTAGGTTGGCCTCTACTTCCGCCTGCAACTCAGCGTTTACTGACGGTGTATCAATAAGATAGAGTTCTCGTTCACCAAAGAGTGAGTTAGCGCCAAGAGAGTCAGCTATGATGCCCGGCGCGTAGGTGTCACTATCAATTTTAGTCACCCGCACACCACTCGCCTCTTGTTCATGCACGAACGTAAAGCCCTGCTCGCGGACGCCAATCGTGTCGGTACCAAAAAAAATTCGCAACATACTAGGCTTTCCACGGGGCTAACTGTTCCCAGTCTTGTCCAACTTTGACATCGGCCAATATCGGCACACCTTTGGTCTGCTTGGTATCGAGGACAGACGTCATGACGTCTACTAACGTTGGTATGACGCTAGCAAGCTTATCGTCTGCTATTTCGAATACGAGTTCGTCGTGGACTTGGAGGAGCATTTTAACTTCTGATGTTAGTTGCTGGTTCTGTAGATAGTTATGAATCTGCACCATCGCAATACGGATAATGTCTGATTGAGTGCCTTGAATCGGAGCGTTGATAGCCATACGCTCGGCGCTCGCGCGAATAAATGGAGCCCCGGAGGTGATACCCGGAAAATGTCGGCGTCGGTTAAAGAAAGTGGTGGTATAGCCATTTAATTTTGCCTCGGCTTTAGTAGCTTCGAGATATTCTGCGAGTTGGGTAAAAGTATTGAAATAGGCGTTAAGAAATTCTTGGGCCTCTTGGCGAGAAGTGTCTTCGCCCAGATTAGCTCGGAGCGCATTAACCCCCATCCCATAGAGAATACCAAAGTTGATTACCTTGGCCTTACGACGCATGTTGTCTGTCACTTCGTCGGCATCAACTACAAATACTTGCGCCGCCACCCCGCGATGAACGTCTTCGCCACGTTTAAAGATTTCCATCAACTTAGGATCTCCAGACAAAATCGCCGCAATCCGTAGTTCAATCTGCGAATAATCAATCGCCACCAGCTTACTCCCCGCTGGAGCAATAAACCCGCGTCTGATAGCGCGTCCTTCGGCGCTACGGGCTGGAATGTTTTGGAGGTTGGGATCTTTACTCGCCATGCGCCCGGTCACCGTTCCCGCTTGTAAAAATGTGGTGTGAATTCTACCGTCGTCTCCGAGCATTGTTGGAAGGGTGTCGACGTAGGTTGAGACCAGCTTTTGTAGTTCTCGGTATCGTAGTAGCTCACCGATGATTGGATGTTCGTCCCGTAATTTTTCTAACTCTGATTCACGAGTAGAGCGCTGACCGCCGGCAGTTTTCTTGGCGTTTTTGGGTTTGAGTCCGAGTGTGTCATATAAAATGTCGCCCATTTGCTTGGGTGAGTTAATATTGAATTTAACCCCAGCCTGCGAATAAATTGTTGTTTCGAGTGTAGCCAACTCCTGGTGGAATTTTTGAGAAAGGGTTTTTAAATACACCACATCAAGTGTGATGCCATTTTGTTGCATGGTAGTAATAACTTGCATCAAAGGGAGCTCGACTGTCTCATAGAGCGTCCATAAATCTTGATCTTTTAGTTGCTTTGTGAGGTGCGCAGTAATCGCTGCGAAACCACCAGTGATTTGGTGAGCGCGGCCATACGAAAGGAGGTCTTCGTAAGTGGGGTTGGTAGTATCACTCTCGAGTAGCCAAAGTGCGATGGCCGCGCGGGCTACTTCAACTTCAGGAATCCGTTCTCCTTCATCACTGAGAGTTTCAGCCGCTCTACCCGGCTCACCAAATAAGACATTGACTCGCGTACCCAACGTGCGAAACCCTAGTTCCGCAAACAACTGCAACACCATTTCTAAGTCGAGCTTGTCGCGCCACGTCTCGCTCGGGCGAACGTACGTGACTGGCACATCGAGTCTGATGGTGGCAAGCATTTTAGAAAATTCTGCTTCTTCTTGATGTTCTTTTAACAATCCGATAATGCGTGGTTTAATCCCAGCGTTGAGAAATGGTTGTTCACTTTTGTTTAGTTTCTTGTACAACGTTTCGAGACTACCAAAGTTCACAATCAATTCGGTGGCTGTCTTTTCTCCGATACCAGCGATACCAGGAATGTTGTCGGATGGGTCACCCCGGAGACCTTTGTAGTCGGGAATTAGCTGCGGCCCAAAGCCAAAACGTTCTTTGACTGCGGCTTCATCGTACACAATCGTATCTTTAATACCCTTCTTGAGGGTATAGACCTGTACGCGTTTTTTATCAATTAACTGCATCGTGTCCATGTCACCTGAGGCGATGACAACCTGTAAGTTGAGTTCGCTTTTAACTTGCTCGGCAATCGTTCCGAGCAAGTCGTCCGCTTCAAACCCAGAGCATTCATATATAGGTATGCCAAACGCTGCAAAGATGTCGCGTGAACGATTGATTTGTTGCACGAGCGCATCGTCGGTTTTAGCTCGACCCGCTTTGTAATCAGTAAACGCGTCATGGCGGTAGGTTGGTTCGGGTAAGTCAAAACACGCCGCAATGTAGGTGGGATTAAACTCTTCGATAATTTTAAGTAACATCGCCACCACACCGTAGAGTGCACCGGTAGGTTCGCCGGTTGGTGAATTGAAGTCAGGCAGGGCATGGTACGCGCGATGTAAAATCGCGTGTGCGTCGAGCAAAACCAACGTATCTTTACTTGCAGTTTTTTTGGCCATATTACGTAATCGTGAACGTTCGGGTATCGCCATCCACAATATCAATAGCGACTGAAACGTGTTCGGCTGGCAGTATGTCCCCTACTCGTTCCGCCCATTCAATACATATGATAGTCCCCGCTTCAGCTAAAATTTCGTCAAACCGTAAAACCTTGAGCTCGTCAACCGAGTCGAGACGGTAGGCGTCGACGTGGACCAGCTGGGCAAATGGCGTAGCCATTTGCCCAGCTGGTCCAGGCTCCAGCACGTCATACCGCTTCATCACCACAAAAGTCGGACTCGTCAGTTGTTCTACAATACCGAGTCGAGCCGCCAACTGTTGCGTCAAAGTGGTTTTGCCCGCGCCCAAATCACCATTCAGTGCTACCACTACCGCTCGATTATTAGGGAGCGCCACTGCCCTCTCTAGAATTGCAGACACAACCGGGATGAGCTCGGTGGTGTTATGTGCAGTCATTTCCATACCGGGCATTGTAGCACCGATGCTATACTTTAGTAGTCTATGCCTACTTTTGACGATACAAAATCAAATGAGCAATTAGCTGAGCTCCACCGAAAAGAGGAGGAGAGTCTGGTTCGTACTTTGGCGCCTAGTTATGGTTATGATTATATCGATTTGCGCGGTATTACATTCAACCCTACTGCCCTAAATATTATTCCCGAAGATATCGCCAAGCGCGGTGAGATAGTGGCCTATGATATGTTGCGGCGTAAATTATACGTCGCCATCAGAAACCCTAATAATAAAGACACCCAAGCTGTCCTCGCTAGTTTAGAAAAAAAGGGCTACCAACCAGTGATCAAAATGTGCTCGACTGAGAGCCTCAAGCATGGTTGGGCCCGTTATGCTGACGGCAAAAATACCGAGGCAGTAGAAAAGGGTGTGCTCTCTATCGACGTTGCCAACATCGGTACACTTATTAGACGCTTTAAAACTATTGCTGACATCGCCGCCCACATTGCAGAAATCCGCTCGCTCAACAACGCTCAACGAGTCTCTGAAACACTAGAAACAATTTTTGCCGGCGCTGTAGCACTGGGGGCGTCAGACATACATATCGAACCAGAAGCTACCGATGTACGATTGCGGTACCGACTCGACGGCGTGCTCCATAACGTACTTGATATCGAGACCATCGTGTACCAACGTTTGATTTCAAGACTTAAACTACTCTCGGGGATGATTTTAAACAGTCGTTCTTTAGCTCAAGACGGTCGCTTCACGTTTGCTTTGACTGACCACGTTATTGAAGTCCGTTCTTCAGTTATCCCAGGAGCATCTGGTGAATCAATTGTTATGCGACTCCTCGACCCAAGCGTCGCTAGTTTTAATATGAATCAACTTGGCCTCAACCCCCGGCTACTCGAAGTGATGACTGAACAGTTACAACGACCCAACGGACTCATCATCACTACCGGACCGACTGGTTCTGGTAAAACAACTGCCCTCTATGCATTTTTACGAGAGACGCATGAGGAGGGTGTCAAAATTATTACGGTTGAAAACCCGGTTGAATATAAAATTGATGATATTGTCCAAACCCAAGTCGATGGCGACTACACGTTTGCCTCTGGCCTGCGGGCTATTCTGCGCCAAGACCCCGACATCATTATGATTGGTGAGATTCGTGACCGTGAAGTAGCCGAGACCGCCATCCACGCCGCTCAAACTGGACACTTGGTATTCTCTACTCTTCACACCAACAGTGCAGTTGCTGGATTCCCTCGTTTGATGGACTTGGGAGTTGACTCACGCATTCTAGGTACAGCGGTCAATGTAATGCTTGGCCAGCGTTTGGTTCGGCTACTCTGCCAAGAGTGTCGTGAAGCGTATGCACCAAGTCCGAACGAACGAACATTAATCGAAAATATCCTCGCTGAACATCCCCAAGCACATCAACTGGCTGCCGATAGCCAGCTGTATCGGCCAGTTGGGTGTGAGCAGTGTAGTGGTACTGGCTACACTGGGCGCCAGGCCGTGTTTGAAGCAATCCTGATGGATACAGCAGTCGAGGAGGCGGTGCTACGTGATCCACGTGAACACATTATCTGGGAAGCTGCCAAACCCCAAGGCATCCCCACTATGGCTGAAGACGGTATGGTACGTGTGCTCCAAGGTGAAACCTCGCTTGAGGAACTCCAACGAGTAGTTGACCTCACGCGGGGAAGACCGAGCTCGAAACTAAAGGAAGACATTGACGATAATTTTGGTAGCCATGTTGTATAAAAATCAGCCCGGCGCTTTTGGCGCCGGGCTGATTTTTATTGAAACCAAACAACCTCACTCATACCCTCACTGAATCAACAGTAAAGTATGGACGGGGTCAAGAGGTATTTTCTCTTCTCTATGATATAGTCCAAATCAAGTCGCCCTTTGAAACAACCTAGTTACATTCGTAACTCTCTAAGTAAAACTTCCGCAAAGAAAGTGAGCATCGCGCCAAGGAATTTCTCCAGTGCTCTCACTCGAAGTGAGTACCAGAAAATCCTCGCAACACACTCGCGTTACTTAGAGAGTTACGGATATAACAGCGTAAAATCAGCCGTTTGTGCGGCTTTTTTCATACCTTAAATAGAAGGGACTGCGACCAAGTACTGGTTGCAAGAACTTAACCCGTGTATACTAGCACATAGTATTTTTTTGTCAACCCCTACCCTTGAATTCTAGTTTGAAGCGCAACATCTGAAACAAACATACTCGCCAGTGACTTGAGGGACGTGCTAAAGCACGTCCCTCATACAGCTGTAGTTAATTTGTTATACTAAGCGCACTATGGCTGACACACCCACCCCCAAGCCCGAAGTTGGGCACCTCGACCAAACGCTTCGTCCTCATTCGTGGGAAGAATATATTGGCCAAGCCAAAACCAAAGAAAACCTTCGGATTCTTTTAACTGCGGCCAAAGAACGTGGCCACGCCGCTGAACACATCTTGCTCTATGGCCCACCCGGACTAGGTAAAACCACTTTGGCTCACTTGATAGCCAAGACACTTGGTACCAATCTACGGGCGACTTCTGGCCCGGCGATTGAACGAGTTGGAGACCTGGCAGCTATCCTCACCAACCTCTCACCAGGAGACGTCTTGTTTATTGATGAGATTCACCGCCTCTCAAAAAGCATCGAAGAAGTACTTTACCCGGCCATGGAATCGGGCGTACTTGATATTATTATTGGAAAAGGACCGTCAGCGCGCACAGTCCAACTCGAACTCCCTGACTTCACCATGGTGGCAGCCACCACCCGAATCTCACTACTCTCTTCCCCGCTTCGATCTCGTTTTTCTGGTGGAACGTTTCGGCTCGAATTTTATAGTGATGAAGAGATTGCCGAGATCCTCACCCGTTCTGCCAACCTCTTAAACATTCCAGCCTCAGCTGAAACGATGTTCGATATCGCCCGCCGCTGTCGTGCTACTCCTCGTACGGCTAACTATCTATTAAAACGTTGCCGTGATTTGGCCCAACTAGAGAAGACAGATCTTAGCCATGAAATTGTCGAGCGCACATTTACACTACTTGAAATCGATACCTTGGGTCTTGGTGGACCAGACCGAGCAGTCCTCGACGCCATTATTCATAAATTTAACGGCGGGCCAGTCGGACTCAACACCATCGCTGCTGCCACTGGTGAAGAGCAATCCACCATCGAAGACGTGATCGAGCCTTACCTCATCCGCCAAGGCCTCCTCGAACGTACTCCGCGTGGCCGTGTCGCGAGCGCTGACGCCTATAGCCATCTCCAAAATCTATAATTAGCAAGACGTTTACGATGTATACACTCATCTTTTTAAGTCGAACATAATTCCATACTACTCCGTTTAGTTTGACTACGAGACCAGCAAATGGAACAATGCGCTGGTAAATTAAACATACTATGAGTGGACATAATAAGTGGTCTAAAATAAAACATAAAAAAGCGGCGACCGATGCGGCCAAGAGTAAAATATTTTCCAAACACGCTATTTTGATTGCGATGGAGTCACGACACGCTAATGGAGATGTTAACTCCCCAGGTTTAGCAGCGGCAATAGAACGAGCCAAGAAAGACTCGATGCCAAAAGATAATATTGAACGAGCAGTTCAGAAAGGGAGCGGCGCCGACGGCGCCGCTCTAGAAGAGATTATGTTTGAATGTTACGGGCCGGGTGGTACGGCTATGCTGATCACCGCTGTCACCGACAACAACAACCGAACCGCTCCAGAAATCCGCCACCTCCTCTCTAAAGCTGGTTATGAACTAGGTGCACCGGGTTCGGCGATGTGGGCCTTTACCAAAACCGCCGATGGGTATATACCCAATAGTCCAATCGAACTCTCAGATACTGATGGAGAGAAATTGGCTGAACTAATTGAACGCATTGAGGACAATGATGATGTTCAGGATGTTTACACCACCGCCGACTCTCCAGAAATTTAAAATAAATAAATTATGCGTGTATTGTCCATCGACCCTGGTTACGATCGACTCGGATTAGCAGTACTTGAACTGGTAGCTGGGAAAGAAGTGTTGTTGTACTCAACCTGTATCGAAACTAAAAAAACCGACCCCCTCCCAGACCGACTACTCACCTTAGGACAAGCTTTTGCTAATTGTATTGCCGAACAGCAACCAACGTGTGTTGCCTTGGAAACCCTCTTTTTTAACACTAACCAAAAAACTGGTATCGGGGTGGCTCAGGCTCGGGGGATTTTAATTTATTTAGCCAAATCATCCAGCCTTGATGTCTACGAGTTCGGTCCCCAGGAGGTCAAGATTGCCGTCACTGGCTATGGCAAGAGTGATAAAGGAGCGGTAATAGACATGGTTAAACGATTGGTGCCAGATGTTCCGCATAAGGCTTTGGACGACGAGTATGACGCTATTGCCGTCGGCATAACCTGCCTTGCACATCATGGCCGGGGCGGTTAGAATCTGACGTCGAAACGAGTGGGTTGCAAACTAAATCCGACTCTGATAAAAACAATACACAATTTAATGAAATAATTTGTTTGATACGCACGTATGATCTTTGTGAATTTTCAAGATACTGAAGAAGAGGAAGAAGAAGTTGAATCTGGCGATGATGAATTAGCGACGCTTGGTGACGATGTGTTGGATGAAATCACTGAAGATGACGATGAGGTAGCTGATGATACTGAAGGATTTGGAACTATCCCAGAAGAAGATGACTCGCCTGAAAAACCAGAAGCTGAAGATGACCCCGAGGAAGAATCCTTAGAGGAAGATGCTGAAGATGTCGACTTTGACACCTTTGATGACATAGATGAGATGTAATAAAAAAACGCGGCGCCCCAAGGGCGCCGCGTTTTTTTATTATGTTAGCTTTACTACTGCTACCTGCTTTTTCCCACGCTTTACATGCACTAACTCACCTGGAGTTTGACTCACTAACACAAAATCGACATCAGTCACCTTCTCTCCATTTACCTGCACAGCTCCACTTTCAATAAATGTCCGGGCTTCTCGTTTACTAGAAGCCAATTCACTCACAACTAACATATCAAGTAACGTTGTATTATTTAGCACACTAGTGATTGGTGCATTGGTTTCCAAGATTGTTACTTCCTCGGGGGTTAAGTCAGCTAATGCCCCCGACCCAAACAATGTGTCTGATACCCGCGCCGCCGCTACAGCCGCCTCCTGACCATGTACAAATTTTGTTACCTCGTCTGCTAATCGGCGTTGCGCTAGGCGCGCTCCTGGATTCATTGCAAATTCTTGCTCCAACTCTGCAATTTCAGTAAGTGGAATAAAAGTAAATCGTTTGAGATAGTCAATCACACTATCGTCAGTCACATTGAGCCAAAATTGGTAAAACGTATACGGTGACGTTCTTTCAGCATCGAGCCAGACAGCATTACCTTCACTTTTACCAAACTTCTTACCAGTGTTTTTATCAACTACAAGTGGTTGGGTAAAGGCATGAACAGTTTGCTTTTCTAATCTACGAATCAAGTCAACCCCGGCCACAATATTGCCCCACTGATCGGACCCTCCAATTTGAAGGTCGCAACCACGAGTGCGATGCAGCTGTAGGTAGTCATAGGCCTGCAGCAATGGGTACGCAAACTCAGTGTATGAAATACCTACCTCCGTTTCCATTCGATTAGCAATCGCGTCTTTTTTGATTAATTCATTTACTGTGAAGTATTTTCCCACGTCACGCAAAAAATCAATAAGGCCCACACCATCCAACCAGTCATTATTGTTTACAAATTCTATCTCAGCTCCACCAAATAATTTTTGGGCTTGTTGCTTTAATTTTGCTACGTTAGTGTCAATGACTGACGTATCAGTAAGTGTCCGTTCTTCATTAGGTTTTGGATCACCAATTCGCCCGGTACCACCCCCCACCAAAAAAATTACTTTGTGACCATGATTGATCAAATGTTTTAGTAAAATCCATTGTACAAAATTCCCCGCGTGCGCTGAATCAGCGGTCGGATCGATTCCGTGGTAGACCGTTCGTTTCGGACCTTCAAATAATTCTTCGAGTGTTTCGGCCGTGAATTGATGGACAAAACCTCGGTTTTTTAGTTCTTCTGACAGGGTCATAATGACATAACTCTAGCACAGGGACGTAGTATGAACATATAGACATCCCATGCTAGTATGGCCATATCTATGAAACGTTTAAAGCACTGGATAAAAAAACACTGGGCAGATATTGTCATCGATGGACTCATTGGGCTGTTTGTGATTGGCCTCTTCACAGTTGGTGGCGTTATGTTATGGGTTGCCACTATTGACATCCCAGACTTGTCGACTTTTGACCAACGTCGAGTCCTCCAATCCACTAAAATCTACGATCGAACCGGTGAAGTTCTCCTCTACGACCTCCATCAAGACGTCAAACGGACCATTGTACCGATGGAAGAAATCTCCCATCACATCAAAAATGCTACCGTTGCAATTGAAGATGACCAGTTTTATGAACATTTTGGCATTGATCCACGGGCAATTATTCGGGCGGCTCTCTCCAACCTTACTTCAGGCGACTTACTTGGTGGGCAAGGTGGTTCTACTATCACGCAGCAAGTAGTAAAGAACGCTATCTTGGAACAAGACAAACTTTTAACCCGTAAAGTTAAAGAAGTAGTACTGTCAATTAAATTAGAACAAGTGCTAGAAAAAGAAGAAATTCTTTGGCACTACCTCAACGAGTCTCCATATGGTGGAACTATTTATGGTATTGAAGAAGCGAGTCAGTCATATTTTGGTAAATCAGCAAGTGATGTCACGTTGGTTGAAGCGGCGTATCTTGCCGCCTTACCCCAAGCACCAAGTCGCCTCTCACCCTATGGCAACAACATTGATGCACTCGAACGACGAAAAAATCTTGTCTTGGAACGAATGAAAGTAAATGGTTTTATTTCTGAAGACGAATTTAATGCTGCAATGGAAGAACGGCCAGAATTCCAACCCCAAGCCATCACTGGTATCAGAGCCCCACACTTTGTGATGTATATTCGTGAACAACTGGAAGAAAAATTTGGAGAAGAAGCGTTGGCTGAACAAGGTATGCGGATTATCACCACCCTTGACTGGGACCTACAAAAACAAGCCGAGGAAATAGTGGCTCGTAAGGCTGCTGAAAACACTGAACGATTCAACGCCAGTAACGCTGGCTTGGTTGCTATGAATCCACAAGAGGGAGACATCTTAGTAATGGTCGGATCACGAAATTATTTTGATGAAGAAATTGACGGTAACTTTAATGTAGCCCTTGCCCCGCGCCAACCAGGATCATCGATCAAACCATATGTATACGCATCAGCGTTTAGTAAAGGATATTTACCAGAAACTGTCGTCTATGATGTACGAACACAATTTAGTAGTAGCTGTGAACCAAATAATTTTTCTAACCAAAACCCATGCTACTCACCAAACAACTATAACGCCAAATTCTTAGGGCCAATTAGTTTCCGCAAGGCGTTAGCCCAGTCATTAAACATTCCCGCCGTAAAAGCTCTCTACCTCACAGGCTTGCGAGATGCTATAAAACTCGCCACTGATATGGGTGTCACTACCCTCAATGATCCTGACCGACTGGGGCTTACGTTAGTATTAGGGGGTGGAGAAGTAAAACTCCTTGAACACACCGGTGCGTATGCGGTATTTGCAAATGAAGGGGTGAGAACCAAACAACGAAGTATTTTGCGCATAGAAGACGCTGCTGGTCGGATTATTGAAGAAACTCCAGTCGAGTCAGAGCGAGTACTCGACCGTAATGTGGCTTTGATGATATCTGACGTTCTCTCGGACAATATTGCGCGGGCCCCACTCTGGGGATACAACTCCCTCATCAACTTCCCTAACCGAGACGTAGCAGCAAAATCTGGTAGTACAAACAACCTGCGTGATGCTTGGATTATGGGCTATGCACCTAATTTAGCCGTCGGTGCTTGGGTTGGTAATAACGACAATGCAGCCATGGGAGGTGGTCTCTCAGGACTCATTACCACGCCAATGTGGCGAGAGTTTATGGATGTGGCCCTTGAAACGACTCCGGTTGAAACATTCCCTAAACCTGAATACAACTACCAAGGGGTTAAGCCGATTTTAACCGGTACAGTAGTGGACCCAACGTTGATTTTGCAAGAATTCAACAGCTCATCCACTGAAGTTGGAAGCGAACTTGGAATGGCAAATGTACTATCTGGTATTCACAACATTTTACACTTTGTAATTAAAGACAATCCAAACGGTCCCTATCCAAATAACCCTGAGTCTGATAGCCAGTACGAGAACTGGGAATATGCCGTTCAACTCTGGAAACTAGAACAACTAAATACTTTGCAACTACTTCAATCAAATGTAGTTAAACCTCCTGAAGAGGAGAATGAATAACCAAAGGCCGGCGCTACGCGCCGGCCTTTGGTTATTTAATATCGGTTGGACCATGACCATCACCTAACCGGGCTTTTAAGTGAGCAAGTAATTCTTTTTTATTGATTTTTATTTCATTTGCTAATAATGACGGGGTCTTTAAAAACAATAGCTGTTTTACGACGCTATATTCAATCTGAGAGGGTTTAAGAGTGATATTAAGTACCTCATCAACTACTTCAACAAAAACCTTCACTACAGACGATTGTGGTGGGCGTAATCGTTTCTTATATGATTCAAATAAATCACTGACTTTTTTAAGTTCGTTTGTACGGTGGGGTTTCATTATATTTATTTTTGCAGAAATTGGACTGGTTCTAAATTTTGAAATGTTCCAGCGATTTGCCCGAGGCAGAACAAATCGGGAACTAAATTCAGAATAGTCGTTACACTCCTTTCTTTATTTATTCATCGGCATCACTAGATACCGGAATGAAGAATCTGACACACCCTCAATAATCAACGGTCGGCCAATCCCAGCAAAATGGAGGACAATACTATCATCAACAATATGAGAGATTGGTTCGGTTAAATATCGTTGATTAAAGTTAAGGGTCAGCTCATCACCTTCAGTTTGAGCTGTTAATGATTCGGTGGTATTTCCAACTTCTCCATTATTTGCTGTTAATGTTAGTGAGTTGTCTGATACAGTTAAGGTTACTTGGAGAAATTTATTGAGAAAAATATTGGTTTTCTTAAATAACGTAGCTAGATCGTTTTTTAATACAGTGGCGTGAGTAGAGAATTCTTTCGGAATAATTTGGTTATAGTCAGGAAATGATCCGTTAACTAACCGAGTAGTGATATATACCCCACTATCAACAAATGTAAGTGCACATTGGTTTTCTGTAACTGACAACTGAGGATCTTCTTCTAATGAATCACATACCTTTGCTAGTTCGAGGGCGTTTTTTTGTGGAATCAACATTGACTCTTCCAACACTACACCTTTTTGCGCCACGGTTTTTTCCATCAAACGAAATGAATCAGTGGCAACAAATGTTAGTGAGTGCTCTTTTTTTTGCAGAACATAAATACTTCCTAACTCTGGTTTGATTGAAGATTGTGATGCGGCAAAAGCTGCTGTTTTAATCCCTAATGAAAAAAGTGGGCGGTTAATTATTTGGGTGGTAGTTTCATTGGTGGGAATTGACGGAAATTCATCAAAAGGAATTGTATTAATATGAGTTTGGCCTTTTGCACTCTCTACTACCAAAGTAGTATCTTCAATTTTAAGAATGACATCTTTTTGTGAGATGTATTGAACCGTCTGAAGTAAGGTTTGTGCTGGTACTGCAATAGTTCCTGACTCGATCACTTCAACTGGTTTAGTTACTATCAGGCCAATTTCTAGATTAGTGGCTGTAAAAGTAACTGAGTTTCCTTTAGCTTCAATTAACACACATTGGAGTACTGGCAAAGTGACATGTTTGGTACTTACCCGACTCACTAACTCAAGGGTTTGTTGAAGGACAGCTTGTTGAATTTTAATTTCCATTTTATCTATTCTACTCTCTATTATTAGGGTTGTGGAAGTGTGTAAAACTAAATAATGTGGCCTATTATAAACACCATTTTAGGTTTATGTTTGGGTAAAAGGTTCGGATACTATAGTCCCTGATTGTGTATACAACTGTTGATAGTGTACCGCAGATAGGTATTTGTGTATAACTACTAATATCTTCAATATTCATCCTGTAGTTACTCACAACTTTTCCCAATAATGTTCCTTTCATACAAATAGTTATACTGGTTTTATACCCAAACAAATGTGAGTGGGTTTGTATAACTAAACAACCGGTCTCTATGAGACCGGTTGTTTAGTTATTTAAGTAGCATTCTGATTTGAGTAATTTCTTCTTCCAACTCACTATTCCCTTTTAGGTCATTTTTAATCTTTTCACACGAGTGGATAACGGTGGTGTGATCACGCCCACCCATTTTTTGACCAATAGCGGGATATGATACAGAAAAATCTTCACGCAAGATATACATAATAAGTTGTCTTGGCTTCACTACTTCTTTGCGACGGGTTTTCTCATAGATACTTGATGGATCAATATCAAAATATCGAGCTACTTTATCTACCACATCAGATACCGCTAAAGTTTTACGGGGACGGGTACTATTTTTAATGAGTTGTTTTACTTCGTCAAGTAAAAGGGTGCGGCCAGTTAGTTGAGACTGACACATAACAGTATTAAGGGCACCTTCTAGTTCACGGATATTTCCTTCAATTGTTGTAGCGAGATGTTGTACCACTTCATCAGTAAGTTGAATGTTATTTTGAGCGGCTTTAGACTTTAAAATGGCCGCTCGGGATTCTAAATCTGGGGCTGGAATATCAACTATCATGCCTTGGGCAAAACGCGACTGTAGGCGCTCCTCTAGACCGGAAAGTAATGCTGGGTGAATATCACTAGAAAAAACAATTTGCTTGTTACTGTCGTGAAGTGCATTAAAGAGGTGAAATAATTCTTCCTGTGTCTTCTCTTTATTGGCTAAAAATTGTACATCGTCCATGATAAGTACATCGTATTGTCGGTATTTATCTTTGAAACTGTTAGCTGTTCCACTTTGGAGTGAGTTGAAATAATCAACAGTGAAACGCTCACTAGTGACATAGAAGACTTTTTTACCGATTTTTTTTAGGTGGTTCCCTACAGCCTGGATTAAGTGTGTTTTACCGTGTCCAGTTTTGCCGTAAATAAACAACGGGTTGTACGCAATACCTGGTTTTTCACTAACTGTTTTGGCAGCCGCGTGTGCCAAAGCGTTAAATGGCCCAATCACAAAGTTTTCAAAACAGTACCGAGGGTTGAGGTTGTCTTGTTTGCTGATGTAGTACTCTTCGAGCGGTAACGCTGCGTTGACAGTCTGCGGCCGACTTGTGTCTTTGCGTTTGTCATTACGTTGGATGACTGCGTACTCAATACTCCGCACGTGAGGCGACAAATCACGGAGTACTTTAAGAATCATGGATTGGAATTTATCATTTAACCAATCTTTAACAAATACACTCGGTACTCCAAGAGTGACAGTGCCGTCTTCAAGGGTAGCAATATGGGTATCACGGAACCAAGTTTTAAAGTTTGCTGGAGTGATAGACAGCTCAATAGTTACCAACGCATCATCCCACAGCTTTTTAACGTCAACTTGTTCAGTGCGAACAATACTATTGGGAGTTGAAGGGTGAGTGAGTTGATTCATGTGCACTTTCAGAACTAACAGGTACCGAGCATTATACTAGTCTCGGCTGAACTGTAAATATTTTTGCAAAACATCTTTACGTTTGGAACTTTATGGTTGGCAAGTCACGTCAGTTGTGGAGAAACTGGGTATAAGTAAATGTTAGTTGTAGTCTAAACATTTTTAAGTGTCTACCTGGCTCAGATGCTTATAACTAACCAGAAATATACCTAGCGAGGGTTAGTATAGAAGGCTTGGGTAGATATGTGTTGCCAAGGCAATGTTTTTGGTGTATTGTGCTGCCACTATAAATACACAACATGCCAAAACGAACCTATCAACCAAGTAAAAAGAAGCGCCAAACTACCCATGGTTTCTTGGTGCGCAGTGCTACAAAAAATGGTGCCAATGTTCTGAGAGCCCGCCGCCGCAAAGGCCGCGCCCAGCTCACAGTGAAAAAAGCGGCCTAGGCCGCTTTTTTTGTTTTGCTTGAGCGCGCTATACTTACTAGTATGTTGAAAAAATCTCACCGCCTCACCCGCCAGCAGTTTTCTGAATATTTTACAGCCGGCCGGCGGATACATACTCCTCATTTCACTATTATTACTGCCCCAGCTGATCAGTTCCATGGTGCGGTGGTGGTAGGTAAAAAGGTCTATAAAAAAGCCGTTGACCGCAATCGCTGCCGTCGCCGCGTGTACGGAACGCTGTATCGCTGGCAGCAGCGTTGTGGCGCCACTGGCGTGTATATCATTATTGCCAAACCAACCGCGGCAGACCTGTCTCAGAGTCTGTTAGCCCCCACTGTCACTGAGGCGTTGCTGCGCGTAGCGCAAAAGACTACTTCACGGTAGAATGCCCACTATGTTTAGTTATATTTGGCACACATTTTTCTTTGACCCGATTTACAATGGGTTAATTTATTTTATAGATATTATTCCTGGCGGCGACGTTGGCTTGGCGATTATTGCCATTACAGTAGTGGTCAAATTTATCTTACTCCCCCTCTCAATTAAGGCGGCCAAAACACAAAAAGTAATGCGAGAGCTCGAACCAAAACTCAAGGCGATAAAAGAAGACCATAAAGATGACAAAGAAGCGCAAGCCCGCGCCATGATGGCAATTTACAAAGAAGGCGGCATCAATCCATTTGCCAGTATTTTACTTTTATTTATTCAAATTCCGATCATTATTGCCCTCTACCTCTCAGTTTATAGTGGTGGCGGGATCGCTCTTCCAGCAGTCAATGTCGATCTACTCTATTCATTTATTCCGACACCTGAAACTATCTCAACTATGTTCTTGGGCTTTATGGATATCACTGCCCGCAGCCTACCTTTGGCGATTCTGGCTGGTTTTACGCAGTTCATTCACGCTCAGTGGTCTATCCCCAAGCCAGACCCGCGTGACCCAAACGCTGCTCCGAATTTCAAAGACGACTTTGCTCGCAATATGAACCTCCAGATGCGGTACGTTATGCCGGTCATTATTGGTGTGGTGGCTTACACCATCTCGGCTGCCATTGCCCTCTACTTTGTCGTTTCAAACTTGATGATGATTGCGCAAGAAGTGTTTATCCGCCGCCATCGGTAAAGTAAATTTATAAACCGAGTTTAGATTTGATGTCAGCAACAATTTCACTATCACGAATCCAACATAACCGATTTTGTAACGGGATACCATTGCTCTGAATACAAAAATTACTACATGCTCGATTATCTATTTCACAGTATAAGAATAAATCTTCACTAGAAATGCCCAAGCGGTCGGTCGGTACAAGTTCACCATTTGTAAAAAGTAAGTCAGATTCTGCGATACCCGACTAAGGATCAATATTGTTTCTTGCTTCTCGAAAGTTATTTGATATTGTGCAAATTTGTGTTGATGTGTTAAAGTTTCCGTCCCAAAGTGGATCTCTACAAACCTGCTCACAGTTTTCTGCACCAGGTAAGCAAAAAACAGTGTATAAGTCACTATTTCCATCACCTGAACCAGATGAAGGAAATATGTCACTGGAAGTCATATAACCATCAACATTAACTGGGATATTAGGCCTTTCTAGTGGGAGGCATTCATATACTAATTTATTATCAAAACTTCTCTGGCCGCGATTAATTGTTTCACCACCACCTCGAAGGCAAACCGATTCATAATTATTGATAGAGGTTATGTCATCGGTATTAAAAAATTGTCGATTCGGCAAAGTAGTTGACGTACAAGTGATAGAGTTTTTTGCACCGTTAATTGTAGTAGCAGAAACAGTTGTTAAACCGCGGTTCTCTGTTAAAAAATTTATATAACTATCTAAAAAATTATTATTACCATTACAGTTTGAAATCTCATCGTCACAACCATTTTCCCCACATGGGACTGTTGTAGCAGTAGTTCCTACAGAACGGTTGTCACGTATCAGAATTTTCTCACTCCCCCCACTAAACTTAATATCATCTCGATCCCCCAATGCCTTTAAGGTCGTTAAATCTGGGTTGATAGTACGAAGAACTAGTACAGCAGACATAACAATTAAGAGCCCTATGAGTGCTCCACGGATGTTTTGTTTGGCTAACGATATATCAGTGACCACGTCACTAAACATCCACTGTACTCCTGCTAAAATTATCTTAACTACTGCGAGCAGAGCCGCGAGACTAATTGAGAGCAAATAGAGTGCGTTCACATAACTATTAAAATCTGGTGTGGCTGAGACACCAGGTATGCCAACGATAGGGACAAAGGGTTCATTAGCTAAAGCAAGTGCTGGGGTTACAATCAAAATAATTATTGGCACTACAAAAACTACTATTGAAACTACCTTCTTTGGTAATCTGCTCTTCATAGTATTATGTATAGATATTGTAAGCTCGTAAGAAGTAAAGTGCTTATCCGCCGCCATCGGTAAAGTAAATTTATAAACCGAGGTTAGATTTGATGTCAGCAACAATTTCACTATCACGAATCCAACAGTTGCCGTTAATTGATACGGAAGCGCCGCTCTCTGTACAAAAATTATAACAATTTTGATCGTTGTTTTCACAATATAAGAATAAACCATCATTGTCTAAATCTATTGTACCTTGAGCTGTTAATTCCCCGTCTCTAAAGACTAAATCAGCTTCCGCTTTGCCAGAATTTGGATCTACACCAGGGGTATTATTGGTGATACTAACTTCAATACCAGTTGATTCTGCACATGATCCACTGCGAGTGTCGTCAGCATTTATAGCCTCTACATATTTTCGGTTTGGTTGTGATTCACAAGTTGCTTTGTAAACAATGATCTTGTCTTGGTTGTTTTCAGTAATTGTGATAGTGCCAGCACCAATTTCACATGCGCCAGTGCAAGGCATTTCAAAACATTGCAACAATTTATTAGATGAATTAATTTCGTAACGCATAATTTTTTCGACACTCGATTGTTCCAAACAAGTGACAGCTTCGGAACGACAGTCGTCTGAACAAGTTGTAACGTTAGTGAGTAATTCCTCTGATTTGTTTTTGTCCAAATTATCATCACTCCCCCCACTAAACTTAATATCATCTCGATCCCCCAATGCCTTTAAGGTCGTTAAATCTGGGTTGATAGTACGAAGAACTAGTACAGCAGACATAACAATTAAGAGCCCTATGAGTGCTCCACGGATGTTTTGTTTGGCTAACGATATATCAGTGACCACGTCACTAAACATCCACTGTACTCCTGCTAAAATTATCTTAACTACTGCGAGCAGAGCCGCGAGACTAATTGAGAGCAAATAGAGTGCGTTCACATAACTATTAAAATCTGGTGTGGCTGAGACACCAGGTATGCCAACGATAGGGACAAAGGGTTCATTAGCTAAAGCAAGTGCTGGGGTTACAATCAAAATAATTATTGGCACTACAAAAACTACTATTGAAACTACCTTCTTTGGTAATCTGCTCTTCATAGTATTATTCATATAACCAAAGTGTATTATCAATCCGGTTTCTAAATAAGATCCTAGTATCAATGACTGCCAGATCAGTCACATCAATCGTGCGTCCAGATTCAGTTTGTAGGTCTACTAAAACAGATGCGGTTGTCGTGTCTGGTTGATTGGAATTAGTTTGTATATCCCACAGGACATCTTGTGATTTGATTTCTCCACGATACCAAGGGTCAGGGTATTGGTCTCGCAGAGCTACGTCGTTGAACTCAAATGGTGCCGCACAGACTGTTCTTTGTGCTGTTAGATCACATTTCTCTGGCAACATGAGTGTTGCTACAGTTTTCTCTGTGCCCGAAGCTTGGTTGTACTGCCAAGCTTCATATGACCCATTGTCATAGCGAGCAACCAAGAATTGGTCTGCTTGACGTTCAACACTCAAACCATATCCAGTCAAAGGGGTTGGGAGCAAGTCAGTGCCGTTAACTAAATATGTGTAACCCAGAAGTGACCGGGCTGGTTTGGTGGTTAAATAGTGACTGCTAGTTGCCGTGTCTCCCCAAAGCATATGATAGTTAGTAAGAGAGACAGAAAATATTGCTTCAACCGTGCCGTTGATTAGGTTAGATAAATATCCATTGCTAGTATCACCTAAATTAAGGGTGTATCCAACTACGCCAGAATCATACAGTATGACATTTTCACTGCCTGGAGGTAGGTCGTCTCCAACAACGGCACTCTCTTCTGGTTGTATGGTGCCAACAAATGTGCTGGTAATATTGCTGGCAGCTGCAGTTAATGCAACGTGAGTACCATCCGGTGAAAATACAGCTCGTTGCGTACGAGGGATGGTGGTTCCGGTTAATCTTGATTCTGTTTGGGTATCGAGGTCAATTTGGTATATGTGCCCGGTCCCTTGCTCGACGTAGCGGACTAAATTGCTTGATGATCCAGTCATACCAATGAACCCGGCTATTGGTCGCGTTGTAAGTTGTTGTAAACCATTAGCAATCATTAGGTTGGTATCGTCTGAAGTGATTGGTGTGGCCGGTGGCGTACGATCAGGCTGTTCAGTCAATCCTAAATCAGTAAATACATCATTTGTACTTTCTGGAGTACCAAAAATAAGTAAGTAAACCCAAACTGAAAACACAATGAGGATGATAATAATACCAATAGTAATAAGAATTTGCTTTAGCATACTAAAAACGAATTACTATGTCGTCTTCAACTCCTTGAGACAGCTGACGAAGATTTCTAATGTGAAAATTAAGTGGTAACATTCCTCCGTCTACCTGCTTTCGTAATGTAATTTCAAACGGGTCAGGGTTTGGATTGGTAACAGCTTGATTATTAAGCCCCCACTCTAGTAAATGTTCTGAGGCAGTAATATCTTTGGCTATTCCGTAAGGTACGGCACGAATATTTACTTCTGTCTCCAATAATTCATAAATATTCTCAATCGGGTATTCGCTAGTGCCTCGAAGGGGGTTGTTAACATAAAACTGCAGCAATGGTTCGGTAACTGGCACGAGAATATTTTTCTTGGCCACCACCTCACCGTCGGTGTTTAAAGCTTCAACACCAATCACCACCCGACCGCGGGGTATTATAAATTCTGCGACGTTAGCTGATTTGATTTCCCCTAAAAATTGGATTTCATTATTAAGTCTCCACTGATAAGAGTAATTATTCGGTGATTTGTAGTTTTTTTCTTGAGGGAGTGCAACTACTCGCAAGACGCTTCCGACTGATGGTAGTGGTGATCCAGGATACAGTGTGGCAGTAAAAGTTTGTGGCTCCATGATTATATCTATTCGGGTAGGAGTGATTGTTTCTGAAATTGAGAGCTGTATTCCATCTGCTTGAGTAATTACCGCTGTGACAATAGTAGGTTCACCCAGGTCCCCGACCTGGTAGCTAATCTCTCGTTGATTAGTAAATTCACTCAGTGTTTCACCAGCTGCAAACCAATCAATACCTGCACTATTTAGGTTGTAACTATAGGCATTGAGTTGAATAGTAATTTCCTCAAAAGGTTCAGGAAAAGCAGGCTGAATAATCAGCCCAGCCGTTGCTTCTGGATTCGCTGTTTGAGCGCGGAGAGTTGGAATAGTAAAAAAACTTCCAAACAACACAAATATAAGTATGGCTAAAATACTCAATCTCATACTGCTAGCATAGCACGAGGTGTATTGTACCAATATCTAGTCTGGGTAATACGCTGCGTACCATAACCATAAAACAATAAATGGCAGGATACCAATTACTGGTATAAATGGCCCTATAAAGACTAATACTAACAACAACAACTTTATAGAACTTTTTTCGCCACCCAAAGAGTTTATATTAATACCGGGCATATAATGGTACGACAGACATACTCCTATTAATAACCAAACTGACATTACTAGTATTCCTAACACTCCCTGTTGCCATAGTTCAGCAAGGTTCGTTCCTAATACGGCCTCAGTTACATTACCAATAATACTAACTAGCCAAGTGTCACCTAGTTCAAACGATCCTGCATAAATTACAGCAAAAACAGCGATGATTGGCCATACCATAAAAACCAAAAGAAATAACGGTCGGGTGAGAAGCTGAGCTTTTTTTCGTTTGATCAATCGCCCAGCGGTGGAAGTTGAAATGCTACTAGATTCATTAGCGTCGCCAAATTCATCTAATGGAGTCTGCTTGGCTAGTGATTTGGCTGGTCTGGCTGGGGTTAACGAAAATGTCTTTTGCGCGTGCTCAGCTGGAGCACGGAAATCACGCCGTCGTCGATTGCCACGGTTTTTACGCTTTGTGTTGGATGCGACAGTAGATTTTCCAGATTTTACTGATCGATAACTATTATCACCAAATTCCTCTAAATCAAGGGCACTTCTAGTTTGGGTGGTGGTTGGGAGAGGGTTGGTCGTTGGGGCAGCTGCAGTAGTCTCATTGCTAGCGCTACGTATACCTCGGCCAGTCTGACTATCCGGAGCTATCATTGGTTTAGCCATAGTAGTACTATACCCCACCGAATTAATCGTTTTGAGCAGCCTGTAGTTCTTCTCGGGCTTTTTTAATCTGAAGAATTTGGGATGGGTCTGAGGTAATGATTTGGTCTTCGGTATAGGAAGCGATGACTTTTATAGCGACGTGCTTGGTTCCAGCAAAGAATATACCTTCCCCAACGTTTGATTCTAGGAGTAAGAATTTTTCTTCATCAGTGAGATTAAAAGTATTCTGAATATTATCAATCGCGGTCTGTGACTGTTTCATCAAAAGCTGTAAAGATGAGTTGGTAATCATCGGCACTCCGTAAGGTGAGCGTAAAAAGTCATCGACGTCTTGGGTGATGGTTGAAATACCTAAGTAATATTTACGTCCACGCTTGGCTAGCATAAATAAGAATGACGCAGTATCTTCAGATTTCATCATCCACCACGCTTCGTCTATAACGAGCAAACGTTTTTGTAGTCGCCGCCGCACCATGCTCCAGATATGATTTGTGATGATATACATGGCCACTGTCTTGAGTTCATCTTCCATGTCACGCAGAGAAAATACAATGAACTTCTGATTGATATCGACGTTTGTCGGATGATTCATAAACCCAGACCAGGTGCCAGAAGTGTATTTCTGCAATCGTGCAATTAAAGATGCACTCCCCTCCATGCCGGCGAGGACCATTTCAAAATCTGAAAGTAACGGTGGTGACATGTCACCAAAGTCAACGTCGCCGGTGATGTCTTTGAGGGCGTAGACTTCGTGAATTGCTTGGTCGATGAGTGTTTCTTCGGTTGGTGACAGCCCGCCCAACATAATCCGAAATAGCCCAATCATTTGAATAATATGGGTACGGAGTACGTCAGCTGGGTTTTCGTCTTCGGCTGGAGCCGGTAGATCAAATGGGTTGATATGGTGTTCAGACGAAAGTGAGATATTAAAGAATCGCCCACCGGTCGCTTCGGCCAAGTATTCGTATTCACGTTCGGGGTCTAGAATAATGACTTCGGTGTCAAACATTAACGACCGGAGAATTTCTAATTTTGTTGTGTATGATTTTCCTGCGCCTGAAGTAGCAAAGGTAACTGAATTGTAGTTAGTTAGCTTATACCGATCAAAGAGAACTAAAGAGGAGTTGTGTCGGTTGATGCCATAGAGAATTCCGTCATCAGAAGTGAGGTCAAATGAAGTAAATGGAAAAAAGCTCGACAGTGGGGATGAATTAAATTTGCTATGGACTAGCAGTTCGTCGGTCACAGTTGGTAGAATACTGCGAATCCCCTGCTCCTGCTGAAATAAGGCCGGCTTGAGATAAATTAGTCGTGAATCAAGCATGCCTTTGATTTCACTTTCAGTTTCATTGAGTCGAACTAAGTCTTCGTCATAGAGTGCCAAATAAAGACCTACGTCAAAAAGTTTTTCTTCTGCTTGCTGCAGTTTGTCACGGAGTTCTTCTAGGTTGCGATAAGCAGCTTCCAATTGAGGGTCACGTACCATGCCCTGTTCCGCTCTGATATTGATCTGACTTTGCACTTCAGCCACCTTCTTTTGGTATTTTTTTAGCGCATCGGCGGTGTCATTGGGGTGGATCATGATACTAATATCAATTTCCCGTTCGAGATTGATAATTGGTTCCAGCCAACCATCGTTCAAAAACCTAGGATAGGATACTGCATAAAATATCCGGCCTTCAATACCACTCATGTTAAAGCTGCGAGGATTAATTTGAACTGCAGACGGCGCAATTACATCTTCGAGTGTCATTAACGCGTTGTCTAATGCGTCATTATGTCCCGCCCGTTTCTTTGGTGTTAAAAAATCAAGTAATCCCATAATAGTTTATGATCGCTCAGGTGCGTTACGATTTGGGTCGCCTGGGTTAAATATATGATAAAACAATTCTACCAAAGCATTTTCTTCTAAAGCGACTGTACGTACCCCAATGCGATTAAGGCCTTGCTCCACCACCGATACTCTTTGGTTGAGCTGGAGTCGTTTTTCTTCAAAGCTAGTTTCGGTAGTCTGTTTGATATTAGTTTTATTCTGATTAAAAATTTTAGTAAACCCTTGTTTTAGGTCAACTGGAGCAGCCGTAAACGGCACCACAACAAAAAAGTTTTTACTCATAATATCAACTTCACGGGTAAATGTCTTGATGAATTCCATATACTCCCGTACCTGAATACGCATTAAGTCGTTGTCTTGTTGGTTTTCTCTGGCGGCAAGAATGTCCAGGTATGGTTGGATATCAAGTCGACGTGATTGGATATAAACTTGAATTGAGAAGTCTATAGTATTCAAAAAGTTTTGAAATTGACTCAAAATAGCTGTTTGCTCGTCGAGCGATTTGAGAGCAAAATTGACTGACGAAGCGAGTAAAATTTTGCACATTTGGCCATTTTTAAGAATCACAACATCTCGTTTGATGTCTTTGATTGGGACAAAGTTTTGACTAGGATTTTGGGTCGCCATATTATTCTTGCTTTTGCATGGCGTTTAATTCTAATTCGCGAGCCAATGATGTTATGTCTTTCTTTGTGCCTGGAGTTGGAGTACGGAAGGTTGTCTCTGATTCGTTATCAGTGGTGTCGTTACGGTAGACAAAACCAGTTTTTCGCTGCCATTGGTAGAGTTTAGTGTTGCTTGCATATTGCAACAACGACTCAAGGAAAATAGAAAACGGCCGGTCGTTGATTGGATAAAATGCTAAAGCTATCGCCAAGATACCAATTGGCACACCAAACAAGAAGAAGAAAAACAAGTTTGTTGTCAGAAACATCACAATCGCAATCCCTAATCCACCGCCGAGATACACAAACTGCTTCCAGGTCAGTGGACCAAAAATTTTATCTTCAATTTCAATAAATTGTGGCACTTCAAAACGCATACGCTATGACCGTATTATACATGCCCAGTCCAGATGATAGTGCTGCTATCGCCTCGTCTGTCCCCACCGTAATTAGTAATCAATCTTCATTCGTTTTAGTAGCTCATCCTGTCCCGTACTTTGCACCACTCGTTCTTCTGGCCCAGCTTCTGTTTCAGCCAGTAAGGAATCAGCATCTCTAATCTGGCTACTCCAATCAGGTAGTTCAACCTGAGCGTTGGTATTGCTGTCACTTTGCATGGTACGTACAGTCGGAATTTCTGTTTTAGAAAGCTGACTAGCAGCCTCGTCATCGTGATTAAGTTCAGTGTGTGTTGGGGTACTTAGTAAGCTATTTAAATCGGCTACTAGCTGCAGGCAAATTTCAGGTTCTATCTGCAAGGACTGATGGAGTAGTTGAGGTAAATCTGCCCGTTTTTCCAAACCAAGGATTACGTCTCCAATTAATGTTACGTAGGTTCTATAGTCAGTGCTTGGAAAAAGATATTTGTTATATACTCCGGCTAATAACTCTCCGGTATGTAATCCACCATATACAGACATAACTTCATCTGAAGCGTGCCTGATTGCTACATCTCTATCATGGTCTGAAGTCATAATTTATGCGCTTACTTCTCTTGGCAAGAAACGAATGCCTTGAGGATTTTTAAAGAATTGTTTAACGCTAGCAGGTGTTCCTGGTGCATTTAAGTCATTTGCAACATTATATCGGTTAAGTACTTTACGTCCGAAGGTTACCTTGTCGACATCACTCTCTTGACCGATTTGGTTCATTAATTCAGCGTCAAATTCCTTAGGGCCAGCAATTGTGCCAAAGAGCTCGTCAATAACTTCATCATTCATGAGTACTTCGCTTGGCAATTTGGCTTTTTCTTTTGTACCTTTTCGGCTCTTCAATGCGTCAAGCGGACTGTTCACCATCAGCCTTTTCTGTTCTTCTTTTAGTATACGGTATTTTTCTTCACCCCACTTTTTCTTTAAGTCATCCATTTGGCCCGATTGTAAGTACAATGCGTTTGGCAGGACATCTTTGGTAAAATCAAGATTATCAAGTTGGTCGCTCGAAGCCGACTTTATTCCCTCACTGAAGAATTTAGCCTTTCGCGCGGCTGCTGTTAATGCTTTAAGTTGCCTTTTCTCGTCTTGATCCTGAGTTTTCTCTAGGGCAGATTCATAGGCGCTGTTGACCAGGTTCTTTTTGATTGATTTTTGGCGACCCTGTTCTAGTTCTTTACGTTGCGTCGGACTGAGTTCCTCGCTCTCAACAAGCTTATCAAATACAGACTGCGGAATGCTACCAGCGATACTTACCAGCGCTTCTTTCCCTTTCTTAGTTTTTACCATTGCTTCTAATTCTTTGACATCAAGTTTTGAAACTGCCTCTTCCATTGCAATACGTTGATCAGGTGTGGAATTAGGAGAAGCACCCAAGGTAATTGCTTCCTGGGCTTCTATCGTTGCGTTAGCTGTAGAGACTCGCCTTGCTCGCTCTTTGTTGTCAGCTTCGTGTTCACTATACGGACTTGCTTTGAAACGTTTTTCGGCAGCAGATCGGGCTCCGCGGACATTAACATTTCCAGAAGTAGCCACCAGTGCTGCTCGTTGGATTGCTGCTAATTTCCCTAATCTTCCACCTCGAGCAACTCGTGCATCAAGTTCATCAAGTTTTTTAACTCGCGCTTCAGCTCGACGTCCTTGTCGATATTCATGGTCATACTTAAGTGCTCCCCAAGCAGCATTGCCTGCACCTTTCATTCTTTCTTGTGTCCATTTCCGTGCGCCACTACCAACTTTCATCACAGTATTTGATCCAGCAATTCCCATTTTACTAGCGACGGTGTTGGCCGCGAGCATGAGGCCACACGAAACAGCAAAGACTGCAACTAAAGCGGCAGATCGGTCAAAAGTTTCTCCAGCAGTAATCAAGTCCGCAAAGCTTGTCCCAGCTACTAATTCGCTCTGGTTTAGTTGCTGAATAAATCGTAGCGCCAACAACAACATAAATACATATGCAGGAGCGTAAAAGGCATATGAAAGAAATGTCTGCCAGTACTTACTAGAAGTGCTCTGGAGACTGGGGACTATCCAACCAAGGAACATTACTGGTGATAACACCATTAATATAAGTAAAGCAATAAACCTAACTGTTAGTAAAACTGCTCCCGAGAGAAATACAAATGATGTAACGACGGTGAAAATTAAAGTGCCAAGAATAACTATCCATGCAGGACCTGTGTCGCCGTCGGTGTCGCTGACTATTTGTGCTGGGTTGGCACCGGTAAATGAATTAATTTTTGTAGCTGCCACAAAAGCGCCGGATATTACTAATTGTGAGTTGTTGCTAGTACCGTCAGTATTTTTAGGTGGGGTGATTTCGATGAGCTGACGGAGTTCATAGGCAGCGAGGTTACTAAAGTCGACTACAGCTTTTGTAATAAACAAACTAAAGTTAATCAATAATGCTGCGCCGAGTAGTAATATTAAAGATCGCCTCGTATTTGAGTCATCAGCATTGAGAATAGTTTTAAATCCAATATAAATAAGACCAAATATAAAAGCGATGTTAAATATATCTCGAACGAATTTCCATAGATTTTCTACAATTACGCCCAGACTATTGATGTAGAGGTCTCCCATCTTGAAGACAAAGAAATAGAGCGCCCCATCAAGCCATCCTCCAGAGAATGTCATCAACCATGACCCCATACCCGCTACGGCGTTGTATATAAACGCTTGTGCTGCTACTGGAGTAACCAGCAATAACAGGACCACTATCCATTTGTTATTAAGTTGACGAAGTCGTTTGGTCATATCACAAGATTGGTTGGTGGTTGGCCGGTCGTCTCGCAAGCAGTAATAGTCTGGTTAATTTGGCTGTCAACCGTACGATTCCATTCTTCGTAGATACCAATAAAGCCTAGTGCTTGACCACTCTCACTGAGAGAGACATACGCATCGTTGTTTCTGATGGCGCTGGTTTGGTTAAGTAGACTGATTTTATCTTGGGCCGTAATGTTTGGTGTATCAAGGGCTGTTTGCAATGTTTGCATTTGCACAATTAACCCAGGTACCTGATTAGTGGCATTGAGAGCTCGGTCCCGGATTGGGAGTATTCGGGGCCAGTTATTTGCAAATGTTAGATTAAAACAACCAGGATAGTCAGAACGAGCTTCGGTAATTCTAGTTTGTATCGTTTGTACTCGAGTAGTAATTGGTGGTTGAACCCGGGTAAACAGAGTTACGTATTCCTGGTGACGAGTAATGTCGTCTTCAAGAGAACTCGCGGCAGCGGGATCGGTAATTTGTGGTCTGATTGGTTCACGTTCCCAAGCGTCGATAAAGCTACCTTGGCCTTTATCGTATCCACGAGCTGAGAGACCGAGTAGACCAGAAGCATTTGTAATTGCTCGGGTAGCAAGCTGAGTAAAGAGCGCACCAATGATTTCGTTGATTTCGTCAGCTTCAATCAGTGCCTTCCCTTCATAACTAGCCACTTCGTTAATTTGGGCCGCAATAAATTGTCCAGGTTTGGTAATAAGACAGTCATCTTTACTTGCAGCGCCGGGTTTCCCTGTATTGTCTTTTGAGGTCCCGTCTTCGCTTTCGATGGGGTCACAGAGGGCAAATGATAAGAATCCATTTCCAACTTCTTGCTCTAGTCGCGAGTTGCCTTGAGCAGTACGTATACCAGCTTGGATTTTACCTTGGGCGTCCAGATAAGCTCCATAGGGCGTGTTTTTTGGATTAGCACTGATTTCGAGCATACGTTGCCAACCACCTTCTTCAAATGTTCCGTTTACAAAGTTTTCGATGTTATCTTCAATACCAGACAAGGTACAACGCGGTTGCGAGCTACCCCGGTTGGCACCGTACTGCAGCTCTAACGCTATTCGTATATCGAGTTGAAATGGTTGACACAAAAAGTCCAAATATGTTCCATAAATATGCTCATTTACGTATTCATCTGCGACCCCAAGCATAAATGTTTCAAAGTTTTGTACAAATGATGGGCTGCCCTGGAAGCCGGAGTTAATCCAGTTGACCGTACTTCTTGTGATACTTTTCAGGGCCATTTTAGCTATCTCCCAAGCAAGAAAGTCTAAAGTAAATTCTTTACTGAGTAGAGAAATACCGGTAGCCGCTTCAAGTGAAGTGTTGGCAGCAATTAAGGTACTTTCGATGTACTCCAAACCTTGCAGGGCGTACTCAATTGGGCTGAATGTTGGCACTTCTGCTTCGGCTTGATGCATGAGGGGTTGCTTGTCATAATCAAGTAATGGTACTGGCGCAAACATCAAATAGCTGGCGGTAAGTAGTGCAGCAGTAAATTTGAAGATAAAAGCCCGCATATTATTCATTGTTTGGTGTGAACCGGATAAAGATTTGACCGGGATCGGTTGGCGCAAATACGTAGAGTACTTCCTTTACTGCTGTAGCATACTGGCCAAGTGCAACAAGTAAGCCATCAGCGTTATCAGGGTGTACCTGCACATAGAGTAGTGTTTTGATTGGGTCGTTAAACACATCTTGCATCGCACTTAGACTGATTGCTAAGGCTGCAAATATATTTGTTAAGTCCAAGTGAATATCTGCATATTCGGCGGGTACAGTAATGGCTTGCAGGTTGGTCACTGCTGCACGATAGGCGGTTTCTTTTAAGAAGATTGCTTCAAGTTGTGAGGGGTCTTGAGTTGTAACTGCTTTTTGTAAGATAGCGAGTTCGTTTTTTGGTTGTCCGGTGTCTTGTCCGGTTGCAATTGCTTGGGCTACGGCATTAAAATAATTTTTAGTTGCAGTGGCATCGAGGGTTTCGGTCGTAATTGATAAATCTTTTTTTGTGAGGGGTTCATATGTTACTTCTGATTCTAGGTCGGAAATTGATTTATTAATCAATTCCTCAGGAGTGTTGCCGAACATCTCAAATCCTTTTGCGTTTACCATGTCTTGAAAGAGTTGGATACTAAATTGCCCAGTCAAAGTATCAGGTACTTCGTAGGTGCTCGTGGCTTGTTCACGTAGCTGCTGGAACTTAGTAGTATTCAATGCCTCTTTCCAGTCAGGGACTCCATCACCATCTTGATCTTGTTCGGGGATAGCTACGCGATTGGGTGCAGTAGCAACAACGAGGGCAGGAGTCTCGTTTGCAATTGGAGTGGGCGGTGTACTGAAAATAAATGCCGCCACGATTAAAGCGCCTCCAATAATACTCGCCCCCACGACTCGTTTGGTCGGTGCTCTCATAGATAGGTTCAGTATACCAGTAAGTACCGTGAACTAAGGCTCGGGTGCGGATAGGATGTGGTTATTTAGGTGTGATCGATTGGGCCAAAAATTCTTTAGTAAGTCTCACCCAACTTTCCAGATCGACGTCCTCGGCTCTGATGGTTGGTGGGAGTAACTGTGACTGAAATAATAATACCAAGTGTGTCCGGTCATATTGCTTGGCTAAATTACCTAAAAGCTGCTTGCGTTTTTGACCAAATCCAAGCTTTAATAGGTTGAAAAATAAAGGCAGGTCGGCAAAGTTGAGATGTAAATGCCCAATGTTTCGCACCGCGATGATAGCGGAATCGACCGCGGGCTGGGGGGCAAAATGTCCGCGCGAAACTGACCGGATGTATGATGCTGCACCAAAAATGGCCACCGAGAGGGATAAGAGTGATGTCTTTTGGCTGCGGGCAATCCGCTCGGCGACCTCCTTTTGAATGAGAAACACTAGTGTAGACGGTTGGATTGGTTGCTCTAAGATGACGCGAAACAAAAACCCAGTCAGATAGTATGGAATATTTGCTACTACTTTGAAGTTTTGGTGAGTTAGTCCAAGTGCAACTGGGTCGTAAGTTCTGGCGTCAGTATGGTGGAGTGTGAGTTGACCATTTGTAATGTGGTCAGGAAAGTTGGCGGTTAAGCTGGTAATGGCTCGGGTATCGGCTTCAAGTGCGATGACGACAGCGCCCCGCTCGAGTAATACGCGGGTTAAGGCTCCGGTACCAGGTCCAATTTCGACCACCAACTCACCGGGCTGGATTTCTGCGGCGTCACACATCCAACCCGGCACGATAGCGCTGGTTAAAAAATTTTGTCCGAGCGATTTCTTTTTCTCGAATGGATTAGTGTCAGGGGCGGCGGCTTTGCCGCCGCCCGGTTCCATATTATGCTGCATCATGCTAAGCAGCCTACGACACTACCTATATATGTGCAACTAATCTAACCAAATTGTAGATTCAACATCATCAAGCAATCCGCCTCGTGAACCAGATCCAAAGGTCTGCCCTTCTGTCGTAATTAAATCTTCTCGAATATCAGCCAGGAAATTTGATGGAACGTTCACGTGCTGGCTACCAAAAATAGTTCGAACGTGTGCATACGTCAGATAAACTTTTTGTTCGGCTCGGGTGAGTGCGACATAAAACAGTCGTCGTTCTTCTTCGTGATCGACCCCTTTATCATCAAGTCGTTCATGCGGAAATAATCCTTCTTCCATACCGGAAATAAATACCTGCGCAAACTCAAGTCCTTTGGCAGCATGGACCGTCATAAGTCGCACTGCGTCCTGCTCTTCTTTGGCTTTGAGTTCGTCTTGGTCACTTTGGAGGGCAGCGTTTTCCAGTAGTGCTTCGACTCCCTCTTCAGCTCCCAATTCGTTATACCGGGTTGCCAAGGTGACTAATTCTTGCAAGTTTTCTAGACGTGAAAGCGCGTCTTCTGTCCCTTCTTTTTTAAGATCTGATTCAATTCCACTACGTTTGATAATAAACTTAAGTGTTTCAGAAATTGGATTAGTGCGGGCGTGGTCTGCAATGTCTATCATCATTTCGTCAAATCGTTCTACCTTCTGCATAGTTGCTCCTTTGATTTCTTCTCGACGACCCTCGATCATTTTTAGTATTGTGACTTTACCAATTCCCCGCGGAGGCACATTAGCGACCCGGGCGAGGTCGGCAGTACTGCCTGGATTAAGAGCGAGGCGTAAATAAGATAAAATATCTTTTACTTCTTTTCGCTCAAAAAATTTGGTCCCCAAGAGTTGGTAGGGTACTTCAAAATTGAGAAATGCTTCTTCCAGTGCCCGCGACTGAAAATTGGTTCGGTACAAAACGGCAATATCTGATGGTGCAGTACCATCAGCAATGAGTCGCTTGGCAGTCAGGGCAATGTATTCAGCTTCATCACTTCCACTCATGGCGGCGTAGATGGTAATCAACTCTCCTTTATGATTGTTGGTAAACACCTGCTTCTCTACTCGATTATAGTTTTTACTAATCACGTCGTTACTCGCAGCAATGATAGTTTGAGTTGATCGGTAATTTTCTTCCAGTAAGATTGTGCGCGCGCCATTAAATTGGCGCTCAAATTGCATCACATTTGTAATGTCAGCTCCGCGCCAACTGTAGATGTTTTGGTCAATGTCACCAACTGCACAAATGTTTTGTTCTGGTCCGAGAAGCCATTTTGCAATTTCATATTGAACAGCATTAGTGTCCTGGTACTCATCAATATGTATATACCGATAGCGCTGTTGCAGTTCCGCTCGGATGTTCGGATGGGATTCAAGTAGTCGAAGTGTCTTTAGCAAAAGATCATCAAAGTCAAGGGCGTGCTCAGTCTGCATATGCGCATCATAGTGTTCCCAAATTTCTCCCGCAACCCGCTCCGGATAGCTGGTCGCTCCGTCAAGAAAACTCGCCCGTGTTAGCGCGTCGCCTTTTGCGCGCGAGATAATGGAAAGAATTTTTCTTGGCTCAAATTGTTTGGGGGCGTAGCCAGCTTTTTCGAGGGCTTGCTTGATTGCTCGTACGCTATCACTTCGATCATAAATAACAAAGTGTCTCCGTAACCCCATAATTTCATGGTAGTGTCGCAAAGTTCGTACTCCAAAAGCGTGAAAAGTTGTAACAGTCGGTAGCGAATCTAAAGCAGCGCGTTGGGCCGGGGGGTATTTCTGCAGCAACGCTTCGACTCGCTCACGCATTTCTTTAGCTGCCTTATTGGTAAATGTAACGGCCAATATATTTTGTGGGGCAACACCTTGGTGAACCAAATGTACAATTCGATGCGTGATTACTCTGGTCTTCCCCGAGCCAGCTCCCGCGAGCACCAAGAGTGGCCCGTCGGTGTGGAGCACCGCAGCTGCCTGCGGTTCGTTGAGTCCTTCTAAGTACGCTGGAGTGCTCATGCCGGCCTACTATAGCACATTCAGTTTTGCTCTCAGGGGCACATAAAATAATTGCGTAATTAATTACACAATAATTTATGCAAAAAACAATACTAAAAAAACCTTATCTAGCAGTCTGGTTTCCTGCTCTTTGGAGTACTCGGTAAAAGTGTATTTCGTCAATTGCACCATAGGTCAGCTCTAGTACAATAGTCGACGTTGCTTGAAGAGGAGGATTTA
Source organism: uncultured Candidatus Saccharibacteria bacterium (assembly GCA_964352875.1). Taxonomy (GTDB): domain Bacteria; phylum Patescibacteriota; class Minisyncoccia; order Phycocordibacterales; family UBA918; genus OLB19. The sequence goes on along the minus strand of CAYGTP010000006.1, from coordinate 6,547 downwards.
CCTTCTTACGAAATGACCGTAATGACTGAATAGCGGTGAGACCATAAAACCAAACCTATAAAACCCAACCATCAAGACATTGAATCTTCCCTCTCGGACTGTCAGACTCAATCGAAATATCGTCGCCACCAGCAATCACCGCTCCGACTGTGGCTGGCTGAATTAACTCCGCTGGTATTTATCTTACTGGTACCAATATCGGTACATGCTGGTTTATTTTCAACGTTCTTTAGTGCTGCAGAAGATACGGCTGTAGGACAACCAGCGTCAGTAATCGAGACTTCACCCCAAACAGTTTCTTTGTTGAGTACCAACAACAACCCTGACCCACAAGGTGCAGTTGGGGGTGGTGATGTGTTAGTCGAAGCGGGAGCGCTCGTTTCACAAGGTCCAGTGAGCGATGACATTATCGACGCTTCCAAAAAAAAGACTGGAGAAATTAGTGTCTACGTTGTACGGGTCGGCGACTCACTCTCACAAATTGCCGAAATGTACAGTGTCACAACTAATACTATCTTATGGGCCAACGACATCACTGACCCGACTACTATCCAGCCGGGTGACACTTTGGTAATTCTACCAATTGTTGGATTGCGGTATACCGTTAAGAGCGGTGACACTATCAGCGCCATTGCGAAAAAATACGGCGGTGAAGCAGCGGAAATTCTTGAATATAATCAATTAGTCTCGCTCGATGAATTGGCGATTGGTGATGTACTTGTCATCCCTGGCGGTGAGATGCATAGCAACCCAAGTAGCGGTACTCGCATTGCTAGTCGTCCGGCACCAGTGAAGGTGTCTGGTAATGCAGCGGCTTCAGGAGCCTTCTCTCACCCACTGCCAGGATCAACTCGGACCCAGGGTATCCATGGGTACAATGCGGTCGACTTGGCGGCTGCGATTGCGACACCAATCCGTGCGGCGGCTTCCGGAGAAGTGATTGTGTCGAAAAGTGGTGGCTGGAATGGGGGGTATGGTAACTATATTGTAATCCGGCATCCGAATGGCACGCAGACACTTTATGCTCACGCCTCTTCTCTGGCGGCCAGTGTCGGTGCCTGGGTTTCTCAAGGTGAGACGATTGCTTACGTCGGTACGAGTGGCCGCTCGACCGGAGCGCACTTGCACTTTGAAGTTCGCGGCGCTACCAATCCATTTTAATAAGATTGTTGTTGGGAGATCAGAGTTCGTAACTCTTCGAGCGAATCATTGTAACCAATTCGCTTTTTTAGTTTTGTTAAAAGTTTATTAACCACAGTTTCGGTTGACTCATCGCTGTTCCCAAAGCGTGAAGAAATCTCTATAACTAGCTCATTAATATCAGAAAATTGCTCCATCGCACGGACTAAATCATCAACTGTTTTCACGTTCAGTTTACTGGACTCATTTTTCCAAAATTTTTTAAATTCATCAATCATATACTATAGTTTATATCCGCCCGCGATATTGTAAAGCCGGGCTAATCGGCGACCTAATTTCTTTTCCAATAGTTGTACCTATTTCGACTCAAAAAATTCTTCAAACACTGGTCGTAATAATAATGCCCCCGCGGTGTTGACGTGCGAAGCGTCTCGATACGCTATGGTGTCACCAATAGTAATACGACAAATGTCATTAGGACACAATAGCGTGGTTGGCGTTAGAACAGTTACGGTAGGTATAGTATTGAGCTGACTAATGGCGTCATTTTCGTAACGTGTCTCGTACACGTACTCAGCCAGTGACTGGATAGGTAAGCTTGCTGATTCACCCGTGCGCGCCGCTTCAGTAAACATACTTCGGGTTTGGTAGTCATGGTGAATTGGTACCCGACGAAGTATATATACCTGAGCACCCGTATCTGCAATCGTCTCAACAGTGGTACGCAAGATGTCGGCAAACTGCAACTCCACTGCTTCTGTTTGATCAGAGGGCAACCCAGGTTGTACAACCTGGGTGGCTTCATTAGTTATAATGACGTTTCCATCTGCACTAATCCATGAGGCAATGAGGAGTACTTTTGGTACTGCGTTAGCTTCGATATAGGTGAGAGCTTGTTGTTTGATTTCTTCACACTTGCTGTCACGAGTGATTGCAATGTTTGCTACTAAAGGTAGACAGCCTCCGGTACCAAAGTATGCGCCAGTCTGGCCACGTTCGCGAGCCATGGCATCAATAACCGGCATCATGGCATCAGAATGACTGTCCCCCCAAAGTACGAAATCGATTGCTGCCTGCTTGTCTTGTATACCCAAGAGGCATGGTTCGGCTATACCAAAAATTTCTCGATAGTTTTTCTTAAAGCACTCGTACTGTCGGGGGTTAGTGTCAGCCGCCGCTGTCGCAATTATAAGCGCCGCCGCTGGAGCTCGTTCGGGCAGACCTTGCAGACGTACAATAACAAGACCACTCATAAACAATAATCCTAAAGCAGCCATGCCGCCAATTAGCATATGGGTAGGATTGGCAAGTAGTGTACGATTTCGAAATGGTGTTTCGATAAAGCGGTAGGTCCCCCATGACAGAATAAATGTCACAGCCAATAACCCGACCAATGTTAGTTGCGACAATTCCCCATAGTGCATTTTTGTCATTACTAGTAGCGGCCAATGCCAAAGATATAAAGAATACGAAATCAGCCCAATCCAGATTAGAACGGGAAAGCTTAGTATGGTTCCGGCAAATGTTTGGTGGGTAGAGCTAGCGAGAATAAGGAGTCCGGTAGAGAGTGTTGGGAGTAGTGCGGCATAGCCGGGAAATACAGTTTCGGCAGAAAAAAATACCACTGAATATATAATCCCAATTATACCGATAATGCCAGCAATTTCAGCCACCAGCTTATGTTTGATTGATAGTGCTGCGGCAGCAATAATGGCACCAATCAGCAGTTCCCAAGCGCGAGCCGGTAAAAAGAAAAAAGCGGCACTGGCGTTAGTGGCACCACCCCAAATTGATGGTAGAAACGGAATTGAAAAAACTGTACTCGTAGTCCATTCAAGCAGGTAAATATTATAGAGAAACGACAGAGCCGCTAAGGCACACAGCATCGGGACTAAGAACTTTCGTAGTAGCCACACTCCCATGAGGAGGAGGGGGAAAAGTACATAAAATTGCTCTTCGATCGAAAGTGACCAGGTGTGTAGTAAGGGAGTTACTTCTGCTGGCTCAGCAAAGTAGCTATATTGCCGCATGTAATAGAGGTTGGCTAAGAAAACACTTTGCGCTAGTAATGACTGTCCAAACTGGACAAAATCAGTCGGGAATAAAATTATGTAATAACTGAGCAGCGTCACTGCTCCTAATATAAAAAATAATACCGGGATTATTCGGCGAACCCGGCGTTCCCAAAAACCGATCAAAGAAAATCGTTTGAGCTTTATTTCTCGTAGGATAATAGCAGTGATTAAATATCCAGAAATAACAAAAAAAATATCTACACCAACAAAACCACCAGAAAATCCGCTAATACCGGCATGAAATAAAATAACCGGGATAATTGCCAGAGCGCGCAATCCATCTATATCTGGTCGATAAAAACTCGGTTTGCTCATGTAATTTTGCTAGTGTGGCATAACACTTAGTGAAGTCAATCATTTTTTACTAGCCACCATATGTTTGGATGATGGTCAAAACTACAACCGCACGCGATATTGTAAAGCTTCGAGTACGTGCGCTGCTTCGATAGTTTCTTTGTCGTCTAGGTCTGCGATAGTGCGCGCAACTTTAATCAGGCGGTGATAGCTGCGTGGTGAGAGATTCAGTTTTTCACTTGAAAGTTTTAATAGGTCTTTTACTTCAGGACTCAAGGTGATGGTGCTTTCAATATCACGGGCAGACAAGGTGGCGTTGGTTCGTTCTGGGGTACGATCCGCTTGGCGCCCACGAGCCGCTAGTGTTTGTTCGCGGGCGGCGTCGGTTTCACCTGATTTATTCTGGATTTCGGTTAAAGTATCGTAATCCACGTGTGGCACTTCGAGCCATAAATCAATCCGGTCAAGAATTGGGCCGGACACTTTATTTTTGTAGGTTTCTTGCATAGCGCGGGCTAGGTCTTCGGTTCCGTCTTCACTTCCCCGATATGGATTGAGGGCAGCAATCAAAATAAAATCGGCGGGAAAATTAGCGGTGCCTTGGACTCGTGTAATCGATACAACTCGGTCTTCTAACGGTTGCCGCAACGCATCAAGTGACCGTCGGTCAAATTCTGGAAACTCATCCATAAAGAGTACGCCTTTGTGGGCGAGTGTGATTTCTCCCGGGCGGGGGTTGGCACCCCCGCCCACCAAACTCGTATGACTGGCGGTATGGTGTGGCGCACGAAACGGCGGTTGTGCAGAAATTTCTCCCAAGGCACCCGCGGTGGAGTGAATTGCAGTGACTTCAAGTGCTTCGGCTCGTGATAACGGCGGCAAGATACCGCGAAACGCTCGAGCCAGCATTGTTTTTCCTGTCCCAGGAGGACCAACTAACATCACATTGTGCCGTCCAGCAGCGGCAATTAACAGTCCACGTTTCGCACTTTCTTGGCCTTTGATGTCTTCGAGTAATATGTCACTGTCGTGCCAGGTAATCGGAATCTCGGTAGTGGCTTGGGCGGTTAGCGTCGTCGGTGTTTCGTCGAGGTGTTCAATTACATCGTTTAGACTTTTGGCCGGATACACAATAATCCCAGCTACGAGTGCCGCTTCGGCTGCATTTTCGGCCGGTACAATGATTTCAGAAAAGCCAGCCGTAGCAGCTGCTTGGGTCGCTGACAGTACCCCACGTACCGGACGCAAGGTGCCGTCGAGCGCTAACTCTCCGAGTAAGATTTTCCCAGTAACTTCACCAGTAACTTCACCAGCTGCTAATAGATAGGCAATTGCTAGTGGTAAATCAAACAAGGGACCTTCTTTCTTTAAGTCAGCCGGAGCGAGTGACATCACAATCTTGTGGTTCTTGCTTTTAGGAGAGCTGTAGCCACTGTGTTTGATGGCAGCGCTGAGTCGGTCTTTAGCTTCGTCGATGGCCTTCCCGGCTAAACCCACAATTGAAAATGAATGCAGACCTCGTGAGAGGTCTGCTTCAATAGTCACGACTGAACCGTCAAGGACGTGCGGCTGGATGGTGAATACTCGAGCGACGTCCATAATAATTAGAGGGGCAGTTGCGATTCATCTTCGAGGTGCGCCTTGCACGTTCGCGCGGCTGGGTTGGCGTCGAGTCGGTCTGACTCAATTTCTTCCCCACTGATTTCGCAGACTCCGTACGTACCAGCATCGATTTTACTAAGTGCGCGTTGAATATTGTTGTACCTAGTTTCAAGTTCTGCCAAGACGGCCTGTCGTTCATTTGAATCTTCGACTTTGTCTGCTTCTAGATTGGTATCTGTTTCGTTGTGTGCGTTAGTATCCGGGGTGGCAATCCAATCCCCTGGTACATCAGGGTTGCGGACGCCCAAGGTTTCTAACTCTGCAGTGATATCTATGAGCAACGTATCTAAACGTGCTTTGTATGCGGTTGTATCTACCATAGAGTTTTAGTATAGCATTAGCGAACCAGAGGGGTAATATCAGCTAGGGCATTTTTTTCAGTGGTGATAATGATTGTATTAGTGTCAATAAAACTATATACGATACGTTCTTGCCCATTTTCGTCGTATAAGACACGGATATCTTTATTTGCGTATACTTCGTCAACGAAAAATGGTGCGCTTAAGCCTTGGGCAGAGCGAGCGTTTGGATTAAAAGTACTGGTTACAGTTTCTCCAAAAAATGGAGATAAGTCAGCGCTCATGGTTTGCTCCCATGCCAAGATCCCTGCAAAAGCAGCGTCAAAGCTACCAGTATTCAATACGATAAACGGTGTTTTAGTATCGCTGATACCAAAGTCTATAGTATCGATTGTTCGTACAAGAGAACCGGCATTTTGCAGAGCGAGGACATCAAGTATAGCCTGGGTGTCTATAATCGATTCCACACCATCACTGGTTTGTGAAAAGTACAATTGAGTAGTCTCACTAGTGGTTTCGATTCGGTCTGCTAGTCGCTCCATTAATACGCGTCTCGTGTTCGTAAAAGGTACAGCTACTTGACGACTGCTGCTAAACGTAGCCGGGATAGTTACTGCTTGAGTAGTTACTTCAGTTTGTTGCCAAACTCCAAAGTACCAGGTGGCAGTACCAACGCCTGCTACTAAGGCTATAGCAGATACTAGAATAATACTCAAGACATCATTGCTTTGTACTGGTTGAGTAACTGGTTCGGCAGTCGTACGGCTTGGGCGATAGGTAAATGGTACAGACGGCTGAGACGGCTCTGGTAGTGGTACGGGGTCATCGGTTAGTTGTACTGCGTCGGATTGTGTATCGTCATGAACGGTTTCGTCAATCACCATCCGATCTGACGGTAGAGCTGATGCAACAACTGGTTCTGCTGGAGACTGAGCAATGGCGAAGGTTTCAAACGTCGGGATAGTTTCAGATACTGGCTCACCTTGCGATTTTGCTAGTTCGATTGTAGCCTCCCTAGCAGGAGCAGGAGCAGGAGCAGGAGCAGGAGCAGGAGCAGGAGCAGGAGCAGGAGCAGGA
>CAYGTP010000005.1:47210-50726 GCA_964352875.1 uncultured Candidatus Saccharibacteria bacterium | reverse complement strand
CTCGCCCCCGCCACGAAATCGAAGCCGAAATCCAAGCCCGTTACAAAAAAGCCGAATCCCCTCCATTGGAAAACAGTTCCTTGAGTGACAGCCTTGATGGTATAGTATAATAAAATCGTATGAGTTCACCGCTTAATGTAGTACCTCAGGAAAATCAGCTAGAGCAAGTTAGGCGAACATTTTTTTTCCGATTAACTAACGCAGAAGAATCAATTGATGCCACTGATATAGAAGCTGGTGTCTTACGTGGCCCGGACAAAAGGATACTTTCACCAGATCGGGTGTGGCGCTTGTTTTTTGACTATCTGACCTCAAAAGAGGGTTTAAATTTAAACAAAACTATTGCTTATCACTTTCATGATTACTACCTCAAGGATTTTTTGGATCAAATTAAAGACCTAAACACAAGGCTGAAAAATAATGATACTAATGAAGACTGGAAAGTACAGCGAAGAAGTATACAAAATACACTAGTAGCTGAAATGCGAGCATTTGTTAAAAACCCTCAGGCGTATGGGATTGTTCGAGATTTCCAAGATGATACCTGGTTTGACATCATAAAAAAAATGAACGGTGATGTGACAGAAGATAAAGCTGAATATTTTACATATCAAGATTTATTAGAATCTAATTTATTTCAGAAAGGTACAGATGACGAAGGGCATGAGTATTATGTTGTGAACGACCCCTTTCATGTCAATGGTCAATTACCGCACCCGAAAGTGATTGGTGATGCCTGTCGACGGTTGATAGATAAGCGATTTCCTCTAAATCAAGACAGTAGTGTTGCAGAAAGAAAAGGTCGAATGCTATTGCGGGATCGCTTGGTCGGATTTTTAACTAGTCTATTACAGGATGCAGTTTGGCCAAGAAAGAATCTTGGTTTGACACAAAAACAAAAAGCAGAAAATGTTCACCACGTTTTGGATCAGATCGCTACGCTTATGCGTCAGCTTATAGATGATCCTGACAAACCAAGGCAGTATGTAGAAGCAATTTACGAGGGTACCAAGCGGCCAGATTTAATAAATTTACCGTCAGTATTCCAGGCGTTACCGTACAAGATTGAATTAATGCCGGAAGAGACTGAATCGAATAGGCAAGCAAAGCGTAACGCTATATATGCACACTACCAAGCATTACCAGAAACCTACACAGACAAAGAGCTGGCAGATTTGGCTGAATATATGGATAATGAATCCAATCAGTTTTATCGGATGTCGGGCTATGGCGAACCAAAGTCAAACGAGCATGTTTTAGTCGATATTATCGCCGTCTTAAAGTACAAAGGGATATCTGAGGATGATATAAATCAACATTTTGTCCCGTTAGTACTGGAGCAAATCAGAGCATTGTCTGAATTAAGTGACCAAAGAAACGCAGCATATCAAAAAGGTGCCACTGACGGTCGTAACACTACTGAGATCGATAGTCTTAAGCAACAAATTGGTGAAGTGAGAAAGAAATTAGTACGTCGAGCGCGTAATTTTGCTGCAGCGCCTGCTTTGTTCCACGGTAGATACAATTCAGCAGATGACGATCCGCTTTGGTTGGTAGTAAACGATGCAGTATCTTTGTATAGTCAGGAACGGCAAATAGGTGCAAACGTAGAGTTTATTTGTGCAGATTTAAAGGACATGGATGCAAGAATAGAAGCATTAGTGCGTGTGCAAGCCCAGCTTACACAGATGTGGGAGAATGCTGCAAATGGCCCTGGGTCGAATAGTCTTCCTGGAAATGAGGACTTCATTTTGGCGAAAGAAAAGTATGAGCAGGCGAAGCAAGCGTTCGAGAGATTTATCAGACAGTCTACTGAGTCGTTAGAACTACAAGAAGTGGATCAGCAACTAAATAAAGTTTTGATATTACTAGATGTATGTCTGCGTTTTTATGACGAAGCTAAGCGCTTCAATGAAGACTCTAGAGAGGGTGAGGTCAGCGATAGCGATGTATGAAGGAGGCTACACTACCAGCAAGTGAGGCGGAAGCAGCAAACTTTGATAGCGAACGCTCATTAGAGGTTATTGGTGATGCAGCAGCCAGTGTTGAAGATAAAGCGGAGGCTGTTGGAGCGTTACAAAATCAGGTGCGGAAATATTGTCTAGATTTAGAAGATACAGATCGTCTGAATAGGTTTAATAGTTTGCACCAGGATCTTCTGAAACCTGATGCTAATTTAAATTCGCAGCAGGCGGAGAGATTGATTTCTTTTATCAACGGCAGTGACGGTTGGGAATCAAACGAAGAAGGTGCAACGACTGTGAGCGTAGTACCCGTGGCTCCAGCTGCTACCCCCGCAGAACCCAGTGGTGGCAGAATGCCGAATCGTAGTCGAGTAATCGCACCTGCAGCGCAGCCTGTAGAGAAATCTGAGAGCACAAAAAACGATAACACTATTGGAAATACAGAGGTAGAAAATTTGCGTAACAGCCTTCAGGCTTTTCCGGACGGCAAAATAACATCAGAGTTTGTGCAGTCGCTTGATATATCAAAGAAACGTAGTTTGCTAGTTAACCAAATCAATAGTGTAAAAAGAAATATTGAGAGCAAAAACCAGGACATCCAAAAGAAACTGAATGAGGGTAGGCTTTCACGTGCAAACGCAGATAAAATCAAAATAGAGTATGACCGTCTCATTGCACACATAGACCAGCAATTATTTAATGTTAAGACTTCTGTCACGGCACTAAATAAGTTAAAGACACCAGACAACACGCAGCAGAAGGCATTGTACGAAGGTGATTTGCTTGTGGCCTATAATAATCTTCAACAAGAAGTAAATAACTTTGTGGCGCTAGTGGAGACTGATGAGGAGCCGGTTAAATATACCGAGATGCTAGTTAGTCAGGTCAGTGCTGGTCGAGTAATTTGTGATAAGCCGGAAGAAATCCCCCAACTAATCCGGGCTTTTTCGACTGACAAAGGGAAGGACGATTTATCTGGTACTAAACAAGCACTGAGAGATGCGCTTTATGACAGGTGGGACGAAATTCGGCGGCAATCTGATAGAACACCAGCAGATAGTCTGCGGCTTACTAAGCTACGAGCGTTGATTCAGGAGATTGATTCGCTCGCTATTTTTCAAAGAATTCCCCATAGGAGACAGAATTTTGATATAAAAACTGCAATTACCAAACTTCATTCAGTCTTCAATGCGGCGAGTGTAGAGTTGCGTAATATTAAATATCCAGATACTAAAGGAGAGTATGAGACATATCGAAAAGAGTATGTAGCGGCTCGCGTAGCGTGGTTCGGTCAATCAGCTGATGAGAATACGTATGGGATAAAACCTAGGACGAGGGGTAATGGAACAGTAGTACAGAATCGAGCTGGTGCAATTCAGTACGAGAAAAATCACAAGCCTAACCAGGTGGAAGTTAGAGGTATAAAAGATACATTTGAAGAGGCGCGAATTACGTATGAAAAAGCCTTACTCTCAAACAAAAAAGCCAAAAAACCGTCTGGATATGATGATTTAGAAAAGCAATACGTTGAAGCTAGGCAACGGTATTATTC
>CAYGTP010000005.1:43601-47200 GCA_964352875.1 uncultured Candidatus Saccharibacteria bacterium | reverse complement strand
GTATTATTCTGCGCTCGAGCAAGTTCTGGCCAGTCGTCGGCAGAACACTCGGCTTGCCAATCGACCAGACAACTGGGATAAGTATGATTTTCGAGAGAAAAAAGAAGGCGGCCCACGCGAACGCAGTCGACTCAAGTTGGCAGCGTTGAATGAGTTGACAATTGAACCTGGACGCAAGCTCGCGCGCTCACTTGAAGAAGAGCGTACCCGGCTGCGAAATCGTGGTGACATTAAGCTTGACGTTGATTACTACAATAGCTTTAAGAAATGGACAAAAGAACGGTGGCCACTACTAGTGGGGGGTAAATTGGCTCTCGTCGGGACTTTGATATTAGCTGGGGTAGCACCTCAAGTGATACTAATGACCATGGCTGGTGGACTGGTGGGGCAATGGGTCGGGGCACATGCATTGCGGGGCTTTACTAATAACAGTATAAAAAAACTGGCGAACCTAATAGCTAAGAATGAACAGGGTAATTATGCACAGCGCGCTTCCCAGACAGCTGAACGACAAAAGTACACTCAAAAAATGCTTGGACGATCGAAAAAAGTTACCCTTGATGAGCTTGCTAGTGAAGGAATGGTGTTAGCAAAAAAAGCAGAAAGAATGAAGCGAACTGCAGAGCGGCGTGATATGTATGGGAGGATTATTGGGGGGATGGCCGGAGCCTCGGTTGGGGGTATGATAGGTAATACTGATTTGTCTTTTATCGGTCAGGCTCACGCTGACGAAGCTGTTGCTGTGACTAATGATGCTGCTGACATATCCTCTTCATCGGAAGTTACAACTACCGTGGTTGACGCAGATGAATCCCTAACTACCGATTCTGGGCCTTCTCCCGCCGATGTAAGCAGTGAAGTATTTCAATCTAACCCTGTAACGGCTGAAAAAGGTGATAGCTTGATTAAGATGATGCGAACAGAATATGGAGAGGAAATGTTTGAAGGTCTGAGTCCAGAACAACAACAGCTAGCTGAATCAAGGTGGCGGATAGCGCTGAATGCTGACTCCAACCTTTTGAATTCAATGCATATAGAAAGTGGTAATGCTGATGAGATTGTTACTGGTAAGTCATATGACTTGGGACCCGGAGCCAGTAAATTGTTAGAGATTGTGAGAGACATCACCTCATCAGTTGAGCCAGGGTCCTACTCATCTGACACAGGTGTGTATGGAGTTGCTGGCGACGATAACTTTTGGGATATGGCCGAAGGTCAAACCGATGCCCCGAAGCCACAAACTATTGAATTAATGCAAGAGCATAATGGGGCATATGTACAGGCGCTTATAGACGAAACAGTAAAATCTCTAAATAAAGGTGGTGTAGAGATGTTGCGTGATTATGGATTCCAAGGAAATACGGTTGATGAACTCTGGCCCGGGGATCAAATTAATTGGGATAAAGTAGACGGTCTAATGAAAGAGATTTCGATGGAAAATGAGTGGCTGACTAGCGAACAGTTTCCGCCAGAAAATAATATTTCTCTAGAAACAGTACAGCTGTTGGGAAAAGCGTATGGTTTTGACCTAATTTCCCAAGATCAGGTAGATTTATTACAAACTGATATAGAAGCAACTGGGTTGAGCCTCGAAGAAACATTAGCTCGTGAACAGTTCTTTAATTTTTTTGATAGCTCATCAGGTAATGAATTATTCAGAGATTCGTGGATTCGTCAGCAACTAGATCTTCCCGTTGATGAGTTCCTCGTCAATCTGGAAGAGTATAGAAATACATTAGACCCTAGGGATGGCAATCCTGAAAACTTGGCTAATTTGTTAAGCACATATTCTAGCGAGCTGACGGATACAGCCGGGCAAATCTTTAATCGTTTGTTTGCTGCCGACACTTCTCCATTTAGTGCTACGGAAGTAACGCCGTGGGATGACAGTCATGAAAGATTAAGTATGAAATTTAGATCGCCTGGTGGTAGTGAGGTAGAATTATGGTTCTTTAAAAACATATGACAACCTTACAGCAATTACAATCTTTAGATCTTAACGAGGTTCTTGAACTTGAAGCGTTGCCAGAAGATGAGCGCAATGCTTTTTTACAAGAGATTAGTACATATGTCTTAGAGAAGGCATTTTTGCGCTACGCGAACCAAACCGACCACAAACAACTTCGCATGGTGAAGGATCTGCTGCAGCGTCAGGGTACACCAGAAGAACAGTTGGCGTTGGTGTTTTCCGAATACCCTGATTTGGCAGAAGCTGTGCGTAGTGAAGTGCTCTTGTTTCGGGCTGAAGTTGAATCATTGTTTGGTCGCAGTAAATAGCAGTATGCATTTAATGCCCACACTATGGCTGGAAGGTTTCTGCAGCAGAATGCTACAATGTGAGTAACCTTGGAGAGGGAGAGGTTCTTTATTTATGAGTACCAGTACATTTGATTTTAATTCACAAGCGGGAATCGCCGCAATTTTATTGCATGTGCGTCAGAGCGATTTGGCTGATGACGCCAAAAGTGAGTTGCGTGACCAGATTTTTACCTACGTGCGCAGTGGCGGTGACGCCGAAATGCGCACTGGTCTAGAAGAAATATTACTCTCACTCCCTGAGTCAAGTTCAGCTCCGACTAAAAAAACAATCAAGCCAATGCCAACAGCAGAGCCGTCCGAGCCGACGGTTGCAGCGGCAGTTCCACCGGTGGCACCGGTTGTGAATGATGCAGCACCTCTACCAAGTGTAGGAGCTAACCAGCCAGTTGCTATGGCGCTCGGCCAGCGACGAGTGACGCCGCTGTTTGCAGCGGTACAGACCAGTCCGGCCCAGTCAGTTAAAACTGCTGAGCCGATGGCTCCAGTGCAAAGTACGGTAGCGCCGACAGAAGTTGTTAAACCACCAGTGACTGAAGCTAGTGCTCCAGATAATCTGCCAACCATTCCTGAAGCCCAACCAGTTTCAGTCGAAGAGTTGACCAACACAATTACTGCTGATGTTCCGGAGCCTGTCCCAACGACACGCGAGCCAGCTAACGAGGGAGCGATACCGGTACCAACACCAACACCAACAACCGTTGATCCGTTGACTCGGATTAAGGCCATCAAGGCCGAAGTGAATGCGGCGGTTGGAAATCCAGTGCATCTCATGGCGGAAGATAACCCGGTCGGCAAGGATTATATGACTACGTTGTTAGCTGCTATTAAAGCGACTAACGCTGGCTATACGGCAGAAATTTCGCAGACTATGGAGCGATTAGAAGTCTTGCGGACCAAAGTATTAAGCGCCGCCCGCGAGAGTCAGTCAACACCGACTGTAGTGGAATCGAAGGCTGCCGAACCAGAGATTCGCATGCAAACAGAGGTACCAGCGAGTCAAACCCAACCGGATATGATGGAGGAGAAAGAGGCAGCTGAACAAAAAAAATCACCAGCTCCTATACATCAACCGATTGTCGAGGGTTCAACCGTCACCGAAACAGTAGCAGCTGCACCACTACACAGTGTCACCGCCGCTGCGCCACTGCCACCGATGCCACCAAAGCCAGTTTTAGAAAAACCAACACCTCAGACTCCCGGGAGTGCAGCTAGTCGGTCTTTAAAATCTCGATTGTTTGGTGACCCAGATGAACCAGAACCAGTAGTGCCAGCACCAATCA
>CAYGTP010000005.1:24340-43591 GCA_964352875.1 uncultured Candidatus Saccharibacteria bacterium | reverse complement strand
CCAATCACATCCCGAACTCAGGAGGCTCAGGCAGTCGTGTCAGAACCGACCTCGGAATTACCGTCAGCCGCTGAACAGCTAGTAGAACAACAAGCTGTACTAGCTGCTAAAGCAGCTGCGGCACCCAAGCCAGAAGCGGTAGCAGTGTCGGCTGACCCGCTTGAGGCACCTGACATCACGAGTGGCTTAGACCAACTCCTTTCAGAGTGGAAATTATTTAAGAGTAGTGGAATCTTTGGTACCGGACCGAGTGGACGAGAACATGAATTGTATGGACAGTTAGCAAAGCTACCAATGTCGGTGGTTATCTCTGGTCGGTTTGAAGGTGCGACTCCGGTGGTGCGACAAAGCATCAGTGACTACATGAACGGCTGGCGCTACGAGCAGGGAATCATTCATGATACAGCTGAAACATTTGAGCATTATCTGCGTCGGGTCATCAAGCATATTCTCGACAAAGCCAAGTCATGATAGTTTGTAGTGATGCAAACTCACCACGCCCAATTAGTTGTTTCTCCGTCTTTACCTGAAGTGGTAGCGCAAATACGAGAACAGTATGTAGAATCGGAATGGTATCACGCGGAATTTTCCCGATTGGGAATCGATGATGTGAGACACATTACTAGGTTGGCCCACCAGACGAGTGATCGAGTGGCCGGTCGGGTATTTGTGCTAGGTATCCAGCTGATGACCGTTGAGGCACAGAACGCGTTACTAAAACTATTTGAAGAACCACCAATCAACACCTGGTTTGTGGTAGTAATGGCAGATAGTGAGCAGTTGTTACCGACCCTACGGTCGCGACTGCAATTGTTACACTTGGAAACTAGTACAGAAATCTCTACTGACTGGGATAGTTTTCTAACATTGACCGCAGGCGAACAGCTAGCTCTAGTGGCGGATAAGGTAAAGCAAAAAGATGCTAGCTGGCTGCAAACTATTATCATTGGCCTGCAACAAGCAGCTATCAAGCCAGGTGCTACTGCAGCGTATAAACAGGCGGTAGTACAGTTAGAACAGTATCGAAAGTATTCAGGAGCTTCGGTCAAGATGTTACTTGAGCATTGTATAGTGTCACTTTCAGAGATGCGTCGCTGATGGTACAATGCAACTTCATTAAGGTTTGATATGCAAGATAGAGTTACTGAAGTCAAAGATTGGCTCCAAAAGGAATATAGTGGGATTCGCACTGGCCAAGCTGCACCAGCGCTTTTAGATAGTATAAAAATAGAAAGTTACGGAACGCTGATGCAGCTGCAGCAAGTCGCGACAGTATCAGTAGAAGATGCCCGGACGTTGCGTATTTCACCTTGGGACGCAGGGACTATCAAAGCAATCGAAAAATCACTTAGTGAAGCTGATCTGGGCATTTCAGTCGCCACTGACAGTAGTGGTTTGCGGGCAATTTTCCCAGAATTAACTGGTGAACGACGGCAGCAGCTAATTAAACTAGCAAAACAAAAACTCGAAGATGCTCGGGTCTCACTCCGGGCTGCCCGTGACGAAGCGGTTAAAGCAGTTGAAGCCGCTCAGAAATCTGGTGATATTAGTGAAGACGAGCGGTTTACTCAAAAAGAGCAAATCCAAAAACAAGTAGAAGCCGGCAACGCCGCCCTTGATTTAATTTTTAAACAAAAAGAAGTCGAGATCACAAAATAATCCATGTCTATTTTAATTTTCCTCGCAGTTCTCTTTGTGTTGGTGTTGGTGCATGAGTGGGGACACTTTATTACTGCCAAAAAAACGGGCATGAGAGTAGATGAGTTTGGCATCGGGTTTCCACCAAAAGTTTTTGGGTTCAAGTGGGGAGAGACCACCTATACACTTAATCTCTTTCCGATTGGCGGCTTTGTAAAAATTCTGGGGGAGAATAGTGAAGAGGGTGAAGACATCAGTGCGACTGATCGGGCGCGCACCTTTGGTGCGCGCCCGAAGTGGGCTCAAGCCTTGGTCTTGGTAGCGGGGGTAGTTATGAATGTTGTGTTGGCTTTCGCGTTGATAGTGGCAGTGCAAATGATCGGAGTACCAACTGCCGTTGATGAAGCGGCAGCTGGTCCGACAGCGACGTTGTACATTACCCAAGTACTCCCCGATAGCCCGGCAGAAGCCGCTGGACTGCTTCCGCAAACAGTTGTTAAGAGCATTACTGATGGGACTGATACTCTGGACAATCCCGCTCCAAGTAGCTTCAGTGAATTTGTTAGTGAACGCCCAGATCAGTCTTTGACCGTGACGTGGAGTCGTGGAGACGACACAGATCAGACTGCGACTTTGATTCCAAAAACCAGCGTGTTGGAAAGTGATTCTGAAAAAGTAGCGGTCGGCGTGGCATTAACTTTGGTTGAAACTACTTCGAGTTCATTTGTTACGGCCCTCAAAGAAGGGGGCATTATAACCATGACTGCACTTCGAGACATCACACTCGGACTCGGGGCGCTCATCGGAGGCGCGTTTACTGGGAGCGCTGACCTGACACAAGTGGCTGGTCCAATTGGAATTGTAGGCATGGTAGGAGATGCGGCAGCGTTTGGGCTGACATCGTTGATGATGTTTACTGCAATTATTTCTTTGAATCTTGCGGTCATTAACTTATTGCCATTTCCAGCTCTCGATGGTGGCCGTCTGGTCATGGTTGGGATTGAAACCGTGACACGCCGACCAATTAATCCAGTTTGGGTCGGCCGGGTCAATGCTTTTGGCTTTATCTTGCTTATTTTGACGATGCTTGCTGTGACCTATAACGACGTGCTGCGAATTTTATAAATTGCTATTACTCCCTGGTGTTGTAGAATAGCGTTATATGAGGTGGTATGTCTCTAGAAACCCCGTTGGGGTGTCATAAATTTATGTGTTTTATTATTTAACGATACAATATTATGAGACAAACCGAACTGTTTACCAAGACTCGCAAAGAAGCACCAGCAGACGAAACTGCTAAAAACGCGCAATTACTGATTCGGGCTGGCTACGTTCATAAAGAAATGGCCGGGGTGTATGCCTATTTACCACTCGGGTTGCGTGTGCAAGAGAATATTAAACAGATTGTGCGCGAAGAGATGAATGCGATTGGAGGTCAAGAGCTCATCATGACGTCACTCCAGAATAAAGAACTGTGGGAGAGTACTGACCGCTGGAGCGATGAAAAAGTCGATGTGTGGTTTAAATCGACACTCCAAGCCGGTGGCGAAGTTGGTCTCGCTTGGAGTCATGAAGAGCCAATTGGAAATATGATGAAGAGTTACATCAGTAGTTACAAAGACTTGCCAAAATGTGCGTACCAATTCCAAATGAAACTCCGAAATGAAGTGCGAGCCAAAAGCGGCGTGATGCGCGGACGTGAGTTTATTATGAAAGATGCGTATAGTTTTTGTGCTGGCGAGGATGACCATACCCAAATTTACGAAGCCATGAAAGTGGCGTATATGAAAGTGTTTGAACGGTTGGGTCTTGGTGCTGAAACGTATATTACGTTTGCAGACGGGGGTGCCTTTACGGCTTTTAGTCATGAATTTCAGACTATATGTGAAGCCGGTGAGGATGTTTGCTACATTAACCGCGAAAAAGGTATTGCTATTAACGAAGAAGTCTACAACGATGAAACCTGCAAAGAGCTTGGCGTCACCAAAGACGAATTAGAAAAAGTCACCACCGCCGAAGTTGGAAATATCTTTAACTTCGGTCGTGGCAAAGCAGAAGATTTGGGGCTTACCTATAAAAACGAAGCTGGTGAAGATGTCGCGGTCTGGATGGGATCATACGGGATTGGTATTACGCGTTTGATCGGTGTGCTTGTAGAAAAGTTTGCCGACGATAAAGGGATTGTTTGGCCGGACAGCGTTGCACCGTACCAAGTACATCTTGTTGGGCTTAACGGCGAAGATGCTGAAATCAAAGATTATACTGACGGTATATATACAGCATTGCAGAAACGCGGCATATCAGTGCTTTACGATGATCGTGATGCACGCCCGGGCGAGAAGTTTGCTGATAGTGATCTATTGGGCATGCCGTATCGAGTCGTCGTGAGCCGGAAAACCAAAGAGGCTGGCCAATTTGAAGTAGTCCATCGAGCGAGCGGTGCGGTTAGTCAGTTACGAGAAGAAGATCTTTATAAGCAATTTGCAATCTAATGGGCCGGCTGCGACGATTTACAAACGCCATTATGGATACTGTCTCAACTGATATTGGGATTGATTTAGGTACGGCCAATACGTTAGTCTACGTCAAAGGTAAGGGGATAGTTATTAATGAACCGACGATTGTTGCCATCAACAAAAAGACGGGGCAGTTAGTGGCGGTGGGGAACGCAGCCAAGGCCATGCTTGGTCGAACACCACAACACGTGGAAGTAGTGCGACCACTCGTCGATGGTGTCATTTCGGACTTTGAGATTACGGAAGAGATGTTAGCGTACTTTATTAATCAAGTTCGCGCTGATATGCGTCTGTTGGTGGCTCCCCGGGTGTTGGTGGGGGTGCCGTCAGGAATCACAAACGTCGAGATGCGGGCCGCCCAAGATGCTGCCAAAAACGCTGGAGCTAGGGACGTGCTGCTCGTGGAAGAACCAATGGCGGCCGCCATTGGTTCTAAGCTGCCGGTTGGTCAAGCGATCGGCAATATGATTATTGATATCGGTGGTGGTACCACAGATATTGCTATCATCACGCTAAACGGCATCGTGGTATCACAAAATCTTCGCGTCGCGGGAGACCATCTCAACCGTGCTATTAGCAGTTACATTCGTGACCAGTTTAAAGTCTATGTTGGTGACAAAACGGCCGAGGACACTAAAGTGACCTTGGCGTCAGTGAGTCGGGATAGCCCCAGTAAAGAAACCGTTGTGCGCGGTCGTGACGTCATGACTGGTCTACCTCGCGAAGTAGTGATTACTGACTCGGATGTGCGTGAAGCGATTTCTCGGTCACTGAATAGTATTGTAGAGGCTGTTCGGGGAGTGCTTGAACGCACACCGCCTGAGGTTATGGGAGACATTATGCAGCGGGGTATACATCTCTCGGGCGGCGGTGCTTTGATTCCTGGTTTTTCTGAATTGCTCGAAGAAGTTTTACAGGTACCGGTTATTGTCGTCCCTGACCCATTGCGTGCAGTTGTGCGAGGAACTGGTATTCTTATTGAAAACCTTGACCAATATGAAGAGATATTACTCAACAGTGAAGGAGAATTCGCGCCAAATCTTGGTTCGTAGACGTTTATTTATCGTCACAGGGGTCTTGGTAGTAGCTGGAGCATTACTTTTCTTGATACCAGTACTGCTGAGTTCGATAGCAGCTTCGATTCTCGGTCCGTTTTTTGCGCTGCAACAATGGCTTACCACTTCAAGTAGCGACTTTCCGCAGTATTGGCAAGAACGGAGTGAGTTGATCGCTGAGATAAATGATCTCAAACGTCAGGTAACCGAACGCAGCGCAGCTCAGGGAACTACAAAGAGTCTGCAGGCAGATAATGATGCATTTCGGGCGATGTTGGCTGCGACCGGTACCCCTAGGATTGCTGCCGTGGTTACACATGGGCCGAGCGTTTTGCCGTACGATACTATTTTGATTGATCAGGGACGTCAGCGCGGAGTCCAGGTTGGCGCTCCTGTGTTTTATGGTACTAACCAAGTGATTGGTGTGATACAGGAAGTATTTGAAGATCACGCTTTGGCGACTTTGATTACAACGAGTGGATTTACTACGACCGTCTACGTTCTCGGGCCAGATATATACACTACGGCAGAGGGGTTGGGCGGCGGTGTCCTTAGAGTAGCAGTGCCGCAAGGAATCCCACTTGCAGAGACTGATGTACTGCTCTTGCCAACCATAGCGGGGGGAGTGGTTGGTGAAGTGTCGCTGGTTGAATCAATACCTACCCAGCCTAATCAGTACGGTTACATCACGCTGCCAATCCCGCTTAAGAGTCTACGGTATGTGTCAGTGGCTACAGAACCACTTACTGAGATAGATTTTTCGGTAGCGACTACTAATGTAGCCACCACTGTTGCTGAATATTTCACGGTGTCAGTACCGGATAATCTATTGATTGCGGCCAGCTCAACTGCATCGACGACCGAAGAAAGCTTAGAAGAAACTTTATAGTATGTTTTGGCGTTTATTATTGTTTGTTGCAGTACTGGCTTCAGTCAGTGTGCACGTATGGTTGTTTGTCGCTCTGTTGACTATATACATCATTTTTTACCAGAGTATTGAAAGTTTGGTCTTGGCGTTTTGCGTTGATGCGTTATTTGGTGCGAGTGTAGCGTGGCCACTCTTTACTATCTATGCGGCAGTATTACTTACCTTGGTTTGGATAGGTACTCCGAGCACAGTGTTTTATACTAAAGAATAATGTTTTGGTATCGAAAAAAAACTAAGCTGGTTGAATTAGACGAGGTCTTGCTAGACGCGTCTAACTTACCATCATTTAACCAAGAGCGTCTTGAGGGCCGGTTGGAGTTGCCGATTGTGCGACGGAACGTATTTATTGTAGGAATCTGCTTTAGTTTGGTGGCACTCGGGTTTTTTCTCAAGCTATTTTCACTGCAAGTAATTGAGGGATCAGAATTCGCTAATATTGGTGAGTATAATCGTTTTGACGAGGTATTGGTGATTGCCGAGCGCGGCGTGCTGTACGATCGATTTGGAGAGCTTCTAGCATGGAATGAGGATGATACTACCGGTGAGCATGACTTTCCCGTGCGCGCGTATTCAGACAGAGCCGGAATCGGGAGTGTGCTTGGTTATGTGAGTTATCCCAAAAAAGATACTCGAGGGTATTATTACCGGACTGAATATTTAGGTCGTGATGGCGGGGAGGCCTCTTTTGATGAACAATTAAGTGGTGAAAATGGCCATCAGGTGATTGAGGTTGATGCGCTTGGTCATGTGGTAGGAGAACATATTATTGATGATCCGACACCAGGTGAGCCACTAACACTATCTCTGGATGCAGAGTTGTCCGAAGCCTGGCATGACATCATTGCCACGTCATCTGCCAAGGCTGGCTTTCGTGGTGGTGCTGGTATATTGATGAATGTGCGAACTGGTGAGATTGTAGCGATGACCAATTACCCATCGTTTGACCCAGAAGTGATGGCTGACGGCGACGACATCGCTCAAATTGAAGCGTACAACACTGATCCGAGGCGACCGTTTTTAAATCAGGCAGTGAGCGGCGTGTATACTCCTGGGTCAATTGTAAAACCGTTTATAGCGTATGCGGCACTGGCCGAAAATATCATCAGCCCTAATAAAATAATTGTTAGTAATGGCGAGATTGTAATTCCTAATCCGTATACGCCGAGCCAGCCGTCACGGTTCACTGACTGGCGTGCGCACGGGGCAATGACGATGAAAGAAGCAATTGCATTTTCTTCTAATGTGTATTTCTACATCATCGGCGGCGGGTTTGCTGACCAGCCTGGGCTAGGAATTACCAAAATCGATGAATACATGACACTATTTGGATTTGGTCAACCAACCGGGATTACCCTCGGTTCGGAGCAGGCCGGAGTGGTACCAAGTCCAGCTTGGAAGACTGAAGTTTTTGATGATGACTGGCGTTTGGGTGATACCTATTTTACTTCCATTGGTCAGTTTGGTTGGCAGGTTACACCACTGCAGATGGTCCGGGCTTATGCAGCGCTCGCTAATGGTGGTCGTTTTTTTACTCCGCATTTTAATAAAGACACAGTGGGTGAATACTATGTCGTGGCGCTAGATACAGATGCGCTGGCAATAGTGCACGAGGGCATGTCTATGACAACGTTTTATCCGGGTGGCACCGCCCGGGGACTGGAACGTAAAGACATTTTAATTGCCGCCAAATCAGGAACTGCAGAAGTCGGCGCGGGTAATCGATACGTGAATTCTTGGGCGGCTGGTTTTTGGCCGTATGAAGATCCTGAATACGCATTCATCCTTATGATGGAGCATGCACCACGCTCAAATACACTTGGTGCGACTACTATAATGGGCAAGGTGGTGAATTGGATAGCTGAACATCGGCCAGCCTACTTGGGTCTCGAGGCCAGTGTTGACGAGTAATTATTTCACCTGAAGCTCTCTCCACATTGACCCCTGGTCCCTGATGCGTATAATGTGAGTCACTAAATTTGTTATATGAGTGATACCCAAGAATTTTTGACCGCAGAGAAGTTTGAAGCACTAAAAGCCGAACTAGAGACCCTCAAAACTGTTCGACGTAAGGAGGTAGCTGAATCGCTCGAATATGCTCGTAGCCTCGGTGACCTTTCAGAAAACGCTGAATATCAAGAAGCGCGCGACATGCAGGCAGCGATTGAAGAGCGGATCAATCACTTAGAGAAGATTATTAAAGAAGCCAAGATTGTTGATCATGACAAAAAGGGTGGCGTGGTTGGACTGGGAAGTAAAGTGTCAATCAAAAAAGATAGTGAGAAAGCCAGCCGCGAATATTCAATTGTAGGTTCTGAAGAAGCTAATATTCACGAACATAAGCTTTCGTACCTTTCGCCACTAGGAGAGGCTTTGATGGGGAAGACTAAGGGGGATGAGTTTACGTTTGAAACTCCAGCCGGGAAGCAGAAGTATAAAGTCTTGAAAGTAGAATAGATGAAATAGAAAAGTGGTAACTATTATTTTGGGCACTCCGGGGCGTTAGCCCAAGTCTCACACAAAATAATAGTTACCACTTTTCATTTCCCATTGTGGTAACACATCAGGCAAGCAACTTTGCTTGCCTATGGACATCTTCCGCGCTAGGATAATCCTCTATGTTTTGGGCTGACAAATTAGCTGAAGAAACAATTCGCCGTTATCAATCCACTGTTGATGCGGGGGCACCATTAATCGTGCGTGACGAAAAAACCGCTTCTGGACATGCTCATGTCGGCTCACTCCGCAGTGCGGCGATGCACGCCATGGTGGCGGATGTACTAAATGACCGTGGTATCAAGGCCGAGTTTCATTTTGAAATTAACGACTTCGACCCGATGGACGGCATTCCGAAATATCTTGACGAGGCTACGTACAAAAAGTACTTGGGCAGGCCACTCTGTAATATCCCATCTCCAGAACCTGGCTTTGCCAACTTTGCTGAACTGTATGGTCAAGAGTACGTTAATGCGCTAATGACTGCTGGCTTTAATGTCACGGTCTATCGCGCTAGCGAGCTCTACCGTAGCGGCGCCATGAACGAACTTATCAAAAAGGCACTCGACAATCGCGAGCAAATCCGTGAAATTTACTATCGTGTTTCCAAAAGTGAAAAAGGGGAAGACTGGTTTCCGCTCAATGTGGTGTGTGCCAACTGTGGCAATCTAAGCGCGACAAAAATTACTGATTGGGACGGTGAAACTGTCGGCTATACTTGTTCTTCCGATACGATTGAGTGGGCGGAGGGTTGCGGTCACACTGGCCGCATCTCACCACTAGACGGCAACGCTAAATTTCCGTGGAAAGTCGACTGGGCGGCCAAGTTTGTGGCCAAGGGTGTTCATTTTGAAGGGGGCGGCAAAGACCACTACACCAAAGGCGGCGCTCGTCAGGTGGCCGAGGCAATCGCACGCGAAGTGTTTGACCATGAACCACCATACGGCGTGTTTAACGAATTCTTCTTAGTTGGCGGCAAGAAGATGTCATCAAGTAAGGGTAATGCTGCTACCGCAGCAGCCATGGTCACCATTTTGCCGGCGCATATCTTACGTCTACTCCTCATCAAATCACCAATCAACCGTCAATTGGACTTTGACCCAGAAGGGGACGCTATTCCAGTCTTGTTTGATACTTATGACCGTCTGGCCGAAAAAACCTGGAGTGGAGTGGAGGATGATGATACTCGGATATTTCGCTTTGCTCACGTGGCCGTCGATCGAGCTGATCGAAAACGTTTCTTGCCCCGCTTCTCGCAAATTGCGTTTTTAGTACAGATGCCACACATGGATATTGAGTCCGAAGTGTCAGCAATGAAAGGAAGTGCCTTAGGTGACGCTGATCGTGAGGAGATCGCATTGCGAATAACGTACGCAAAAAAGTGGTTAACTGAGTATGCGGACTATAAATTTATTTTTACGTTGCAGACGACACTGCCTGATGTAACCGATCGACTCTCTGCTAGTCAGAAGCAAGCCCTAGAGGCTCTGGCAGCTAAAATAGCCGCTGCGCCAGCTATGGATGGTCCAACGCTACATGAATTCATTCATGACGTAAAAGCTGACAGTGGCTTAACTCCGCAGGAGTTTTTTCAGGCAATCTACTTAGTCTTTTTAGGAAAAGATAGTGGGCCTAAAGTTGGCTGGTTTTTAAGTACGCTTGAGCGTGATTTTGTAATCAATAGACTCCAGTTGTGCTCATAAGATGCAACTTTTTTTAGTCTCATATAGTGATATCAATTAGTCACCAAAGACAGGTGGATGTTCTTGGAGGTCGTGATGACAAAAATAAAAAGACGTCCTCTTGGCCTGTTAACCATTGAGGACGTGACTCTTGATCTCGATAAACGTGAGGTTTGGATTAGAGATGGGTGCATTAAAGTGGGCGCTACATTGTACGACTTGTTGGAGTGCCTATTTTGTTCTGACGGTTTGGTCACACACAAAAAACTATTAGCAGTTTTGCGTCCCGATGAGTTTCAAAAATACAAAAATGATATTCCCGTTCATATCAGGAATAATCATTCTCAATCGGTAGGTAGTCTCAGGCGTATGCTAAAAAAATCTGACGTGACTATTGAGACTGTCTTGCCGAGCCAGCACTCGATACGCCCGTCTGGATATATCGTACGAGGACAGAGGGTAGCTGGCTGGAACTATGTTGTGAGACAGCCCAGTATGGCAGCTGAGTAATATTCTGCTTGGCTTAATAAAATCCCGCGATTACGGGGCGATAGACTCGCGTCGTTCCACAAAGTCGCGGGTTTTTTCGTGTGTGTCAAAAATATTTTGTTTAGAAAACCTAGTCAAAACCAATCCAGGTTCTCGGTGTGCCGTAGTGGGGATAATGTGGTTGCAGGTGGGATGAAGTGTTATAGAATGTACGGGTGGTGGGAGATAGTGGTATACTATGAAAATAGTATAAAGAGCCAACTCAGTGATCCACCATGATTAGCTCCACCTGATCGTGGCTGGTCACTGGGTTGGCTCGAACAAACTATCAAGCATGTTGATTGGCGAATACAAGCATACGTTGGATCCTAAGAAACGGCTGTCCTTGCCGTCTAAATGGCGCAAGGAACTTGGGAAAAAACTTGTAGTCACTCGCGGGCTTGATAACTGTCTCTTCGTATATCCCTTGAAGGAGTGGCAAGTCATAACCCAAAAGGTTGGTGGCCTGCCGCTCGGACAAGCGGATACAAGAAGTTTCAATCGATTCTTCTTATCGGGAGCAGTAGAGGTGGAGGTAGATAGTGTTGGACGAATTCTCGTTCCAGATTTCTTGAAGGAGTTCGCCGGACTGAATACAAAAACAGTCTTGGCCGGAATCCATGATCGTGTGGAGATTTGGGATGAGAAACGATGGGAGACATACAAGAAGAAGATTGAAGCTCAAGCTGATGCTCTGGCAGAAAAGTTGGGTGAAATTGGAATCTTGTAAAGTTGGAACTTGGCTGCACTAAGTCCCAACTTTTAGTCACTGCTACCATGTCGCATATACCTGTGTTACAACGCGAAGCACTGGAGTCACTCCAGGTTGCTTCCACCGACACGATCGTAGATTGCACCCTGGGTAGCGGCGGTCACGCCCGCGCCATCCTTGGTTCGCTCAATGGCGGAACGTATATCGGATTTGATATCGACCCCGAAGCACACCAGGACAACCAGGATCTTCGAACGGATACTATCAATACTGTACATCTAGTACAGGATAATTTTCGTAATATCACTGCTGCACTGGCAGATCTAGGTATTACTGAAGTTGATGGCATTCTGGCAGACTTTGGCTGGCGCATCGAACAATTCACTGACGGCAAACGAGGCTTTTCCTTCTCGAGCGAAGATCCGCTCTTAATGACCTACGGTAACCCTGATGAGTACGCGTTTACGGCTAGAGACATCGTTAATGATTGGTCTGCTGAAAGTATTGCGAATGTACTCTATGGCTATGGTCAAGAACGCTTTTCGCGCCGTATTGCCAAAGTAATTGTCGAAACGCGCACCGCCACCCCCATCGAGACGGCCAAACAATTAGCCGAGCTAATTGTTAGTTGTTACCCCAAGCACCTCAGATTTGGAAAGACCCATCCCGCCACCAAAAGCTTTCAAGCGCTGCGAATTGCTGTTAATGAAGAGTGGGCAGTCATAGAAGAACTGCTCAGAGACGGCGTCGCGCTTTTGAAACCAGGTGGCCGAATGGCCCTGATAACCTTCCATAGCTTGGAAGACAAACTCGTTAAAGAAACATTTAGAACATTTGCACGCGATCAACGCGCAACCATCATTACCAAGCGACCAATTGTAGCTAGCGAAGAAGAATTACAGAGTAATCCCCGAGCCCGAAGTGCCAAACTCAGAGTTATCGAGCGAATATGAAAACCTTTATTGCACACATTACCAATCCACTCACCATTCAACGTCTGATAGTTGGTTGTGTCTCTCTGACGATTATCTTTTTTGTATTGTATATATACTTTGTGAGTAGTTCGATTAGTCAAGTCGTGCTACGTAAAGAGTTGGCTCATGATATGGTGGTACTGAACACCCAAATTGCTGACTTAGAATCAAAATATATTAATGCGCAACATCAAGTCAGTCAGACTATCGCATCCTTAGATGGATTTACCCCAGTTGAGACAAAGATTTTTATTGACCGTTCAGCCGATACCCTCGTACTCTCGGAAAATAAGCCTTGAGTATGCGCGCTAGAGCTCTGTTTCGAATTCGCTGTATTACCGTCATAGTGGCGGTTTTGGCATTGGTGCTATTAGGACGTTTGTACCAACTCCAAGTTCATCAGCACTCCGGGTATCGAGAACAAGCTGAACGCCAGTACGTGCATACTGTCCGTGATTTTTATAACCGTGGGAGTATTTATTTCCAAACTAAAGCCGGTGAACGGGTCTCTGCCGCTACGATTCAGTCTGGGTATGTGTTGGCAGTTAACCCGAATCGGATTGTAGATGCGGAAGAAGCCTACAAAAAACTGTCGACTGTATACGAGACTAATCGTGAGCAGTTTATTGATCGAGCAACTAAGCCAGAACGAACCTACGTTGAAATCGATCCGAAAGTCTCAAATGAAACAGCTACTGCAATAGCGGAACTAGATCTGCCCGGGGTTGAATTGTATCGAAACCAGTGGCGGTACTATCCTGGTAACGAGTTAGCGGCCCGGACAGTAGGATTTGTAGGATTTTCTGCAGCGGATGGTACGACATTGAGCGGACGATATGGACTTGAACGATATTATGACGATGTGTTGCGCCGCGAGGACGAACGATTGTCAGTCAATTTTTTTGCCGAAATTTTTAGCAATCTTGGAAAAATAATTTTTGAAAATACTGATGAACGGACCGGTGATATTGTCACTACTATAGAACCTACCGTGGCTCGGATGCTTGAGCAACAACTCATGGCTACTCACGAAAAATGGGATAGTAAATTAACTGGCGGAATTATCATTGATCCAGTGACCGGAGAAATTGTGGCCATGTCGGCCGTACCATCGTTTGACGCCAATGATCGGACTGGAGCGACTATCGAAGATTTTCAGAATCCATTAGTCGAAAATGTCTATGAGATGGGGTCAATTGTTAAAGCATTAACTATAGCTGCGGGGATTGATTTCGGAGCGATCAGGCCCGAGACCACTTATTACGATAGTGGAAAGCTGGAACTCGACACGTTCACAATCGGGAACTACGACGGTCGTGGTCGGGGTACGGTTGATATGCAAGAAGTTCTCAACCAATCCCTTAATACAGGAGTGGCTTTTGTGGCTGATCGAATGGGTAAAGATGCCTTTCGAAAGTATTTTATGGCCTTAAAACTAGGCAGTGAAACAGGGATTGATCTACCGAACGAATCATTTGGTTTGGTGAGTAACCTCAATTCACCTCGTGATATTGAATACGCCACTGCATCATTTGGACAGGGGATCGCACTGACACCAATTGCGATTACTCGGGCGCTGTCTGCACTAGCCAATGGTGGCAAGCTCATTACGCCACATCTAGTGCAACAAGTAGAGTATGAAAATGGGGAAGTGAAAGAGGTGCTGATGCCACCGGGGGAAAGAGTTTTTTCGGTCGAAACCAGCGAAGAAATCTCGCGGATGTTGACTATAGTAGTAGATGACGCTTTGGCCGGTGGTGCACGGAGTTTGCCAAATCACTCGGTGGCGGCTAAGACTGGTACTGCTCAAATTTCTGACTCAGTCAATGGTGGGTATTATGAAGACAAGTTTCTCCACTCGTTTTTTGGCTATTTTCCGTCGTATGACCCAGAATATTTAATTTTCTTGTATACTGTAGAGCCAAAGCAGGTTCGGTATGCGTCTGAGACTCTGACCGATCCGTTTATGGAACTGACCAAGTTTTTGATAAACTATTATAATATTCCACCTGATCGATAGTCATATCTATGAAAGCCTTTTTTAAAGAAATCGTTGTCACTATTCTGACGTTTGAAGCTCGAGTCTTATTGCGACGTACAAGGCCAAAAATTATTGGTATTACTGGCAGTGTCGGAAAAACTTCAACCAAAGACGCGATTTATCACGCGATCAAGACACATGTCCACGCCCGAAAAAATCAAAAAAGTTTTAACACCGAAATCGGCGTACCGTTGACGATCCTCGGTTTACCAAATGCTGGTGTAAGTCCACTGGTATGGCTAAAAAACATTATCGAAGGATTCTTTATCATGTTGTTTCCTGGCAAGTACCCAGACGTGCTTGTGCTTGAAATGGGTGTTGAACGACCGGGTGACATGAAATACCTCACTAGCTGGGTACGACCAGACATTGTTGTGTTGACTCGCTTACCAAATGTTCCCGTACACGTTGAATTTTTTAGTACCCCGGAAGCGGTAGTGGAAGAAAAGTTGCAGCTCGTACACGCGCTCGCAGCCGACGGCATACTGGTATATAACCACGATGATGAGTTAATTAGGCGTTCTGTGGCAGATGTACGCCAACAAGCAATCGGGTACAGCCGTTATTCACCGTCGCATTTTACGGCCGAAGGTGATGAACTAATAGTTGATGGCGATATGCCTACTGGGCAATCATTTTATATTGAGCACCTAGATGAACGGCAACTCATGCGGGTTCGAGGTGCGATTGGTGTGCAGCACTGTTATAACGTCGCGGCTGCGAGTGCAGTGGCTTCGTTATTCGATGTGTCGTTGGCTGAGGTTGCTGCAGCCATGGAGTCGTTTACGCCACCACCCGGTCGGATGCGACTGATTCCTGGGCTCAAAGACACGATGTTGCTCGATGATACCTACAACTCTTCGCCGATTGCGACTGAGCGGGCACTGCTGACTTTAGGTGAAGTGCCGGCCAAAGGACGCAAAATAGCGATTTTAGGAGACATGATGGAACTCGGACAATTTTCTGTGCGAGAGCATGAACGAGTAGGGGAATCAGTTCCTGAAGTGGCCGACATACTATTTACCCTAGGGCTTCGTTCACGCAAGATTGCTGAAAGTGCCCTCGAACACGGTATGAGTGAGAAAAATATTCGCCAGTATGATGACGTCGAACGGGCAGGGCGTGAGTTACAGAATTTCCTGGAGCCGGGTGATGTGGTACTGGTAAAGGCATCGCAATCTATCCGGGCTGAGCGGATTGTAAAAGAAGTGATGGCCGAGCCCCTTCGCGCTGAAGATCTATTGGTCCGACAGGATGCTTTTTGGCAAAAACATTAAACAATACTTGCAAAAATTGTAAATAAGGGTACAGTAGCCATATTAAGCTAGATATTATGGTCAAAACAACATTTACAGCAGTACTCGCGGTAGTACTCGTAGTGGCAGGGCTTGGTCTTGCCACCCCAGCAGTGCAAGCTCAGTCATATACACCACAGAACCAAGCGCAACAAATCGCTTATTTACAAGGTCTAATCGCAGCTTTGCAGCAGCAGTTGGCGGCTTTGACAGGTGGGGTCACAACCCCGACGTACCAGTTTGGCTACCAGCAGACATACG
Source organism: uncultured Candidatus Saccharibacteria bacterium (assembly GCA_964352875.1). Taxonomy (GTDB): domain Bacteria; phylum Patescibacteriota; class Minisyncoccia; order Phycocordibacterales; family UBA918; genus OLB19. The sequence goes on along the minus strand of CAYGTP010000005.1, from coordinate 27,468 downwards.
GTCCAACGCCTAACTATTTTCAACCAACCACTGGGTATTATCAGAGTCCGATTTATTCAACGGTGGTAAGTGGGGTGGAGGCTCGGACACTTAATCCAACTAGTATCGATACTGATACGGTGACTCTAAACGGCGAAATCCGCTTTCGGGGGGCTCGGTCTGTCGACGCGTACTTTGAATACGATACGGACCGGAGCTACCGAGACCGTACTCGTACCCGGAGTATTAACGCAGACAATGACGGCGTATCACGGGTTAGTTTAGAGATTGATGACATTCGTCGCGGCGATACATACTATTATCGCTTAGTCGTAGTTGATAATAACGGCGATGTCATCCGTGGTAACGAACAAGCGTTCAGTATCACAACTCGTGGTGGCGGTAGTAGCAATAATGATGACGAACCAGAAGTCGACACCCTGTCTGCCCGTGACATCGAAGATGACTCAGCTGAGCTGCGTGGGGAAGTTGACATGAACGACTTTAACAACGGAATTGTCTTCTTTGTCTACGGAGAAGACGAAAACGATGTCGAAGACGTTGCAGATGAAGATGCCTACAATGACGTTGACGAAAATGGCGATGACTTGCAGAAAATAAAAGTTGATAACGATCTAGATGGTGACGCTGACTATGACGCGCAGGTCACTGGTCTGGATGATGACACTGACTATTACTTCCGGATTTGTGTCGAGTACGAAGATGAAGATGATGACGAAGTGCTGGAGTGTGGTGATATCGAAGAATTCACAACAGACAACTAAAGCGAGTAATCTTGAGACACCAAAGGCCGGCTGCTACGCAGCCGGCCTTTTGGTTGTCTCCACAGCTTGTACTTGCCCGCATATATGTTCTAGCAAATCAGCTTGAAGTCGACCCGGGTCGCCACCAATCTTTTTGAGACGTATTGCCGTAATAGATTTACCTTCTTTTTTGAGCTGTGTTCTGGCGGCTGCCATCAATGTCTGGTATTCAGCTGATTGGATTGTGCCATTAACTAACTTGAAAAGTAGCCTCCGCACAGTTGGGTCCTGAATCTCACAAACGGTTTGTTCAAGATTTTGGAGGGTTGAGTATTGGATTACCAGATAGGCTTTGTCTAACCGTTTTTCTTCAATAACGATGCCAACGATATGGTCGAGCGGTATGGTCGTGACATTAGACGCGCGCTTTCGATAGAAATTAACGTTGTCTACCCAAATCTTTTCTTGGTACCAAAAAATATGCACGATAAACCACAGTGCTACTAGACTACACGCCACCCCAGGAGCGGTAATGGTTCCGTAGCTTATAAAGGAATAAGCTGCTATTCCGACGAACACACTGGTCACCAGCCAGTAGGATGTGGTGTTGGTTTTGGCAGTCAGATGCTTCATCATAAAACTATAGCAAATTTCCTGTGTTATTGTGGAAATATATCTGTTGTAATCGCGTATACTAGAGAGAGCTTTCATTATCATGTAGCCGTTAATAATTTATATATGACCACAGCAGAAATTGCCGCTCGTTTAGTCGAGCTTAATAAAACTGGAGATTATCAGACCGCCTACGCTGAACTGTACATCCCTGACGTCGTCAGTGTCGAAAACTGGGGTGATCGAATGGAGCACGTAGGTATGGATGCGATTAAAGCCAAAGGGGAACAGTGGATGGCTATGCTAGAAGAAACCCACAGTACGTCAGTCGGGGAGCCACTGGTGGCAGACAAAAGCTTTGCCGTTACCTTTACTATGGACGTAACCTTTAAGCCGGGGGTGCCGGGAATGGAAGGTCGCATGCAGTTTACTGAATTGGCTGTCTACCGGGTCAACGATGACGGCAAGATATACCACGAAGAGTTTATTGCCTAAGTAGTATCGAAACTTACAGTTTCAGTACCCGTTGTCGCTAGATTATTTCGCAGGCTCATAATCTAGCTGGCAACAGCTTCGATTCTCACGCAAACCTGCTCCCAGCAGGTTTACTCGTAGGGTCACGAACAAAAATGGCACCGTGACAGGTGCTCATTTTTGTAGTCGTGACCCACATCGACACACTTCTCGAACTTTTATCGCACAGAAGATATTGCCGGTACCTGTGATGCAATAACTGTCCGACAATTCCGCAGTGGAAATACAACTTGAAAAATCAACGCCTAAAAAATTTGCAGGATGCAACATAATTTGATTAAGTAGATGATGGAGATCGTCCTTTGTCTGCCGAGCTTCACCGTTGTGGTGGATTCTGAGGCAAGCATAGGAGGATTGTACGTTGTGCGGAGATGAATACTGCGGTGTGTGTGAGACACATGCCAAGGAGAACGGTATCGAAGCCTGGGCGAAGGGCCACATCCATGAGAAGCCTGTTGCCTTCGGTGACCTGGCACAGAAGCGGACCGCGGAACGGCGCCGTGTACAGGCTTGGCAGAAGCTGCAGCGCGAAGCTCCTCTCGCTGCCATGTGCTGGCCGGAGTTCAAGGGACGAGAACTGCTCGAGCGCAAGTTCCTGGATCGGCTGATCCGTCGGCTCCTGCCGAACTTCGATGGCGTGATCGTGGCCGATCCTCGGTTCTTCCGGTTCGTCGCTGAGTGTCCGTTCAGGTTCTACTCGCGGCAGAAGACGCGCCGGCAGCGCCACAAGGAAATCGCCAGAATGGAGAAGCGCTGGAAGCGCGACATGATCGCGGCCTTCATCGGCGAGTACGGCAGCGAACGAATGTGGATGTTCTGCGAGAAGCTCGAGATGCAGCGGCCGTGGTGGGACATTCCAGACATCGCCGACCTGCGCGTCGTGCAGGCGGCCTGAGGCCGGACACGGAGCCTGAAGAGGGCGGACATGTCCGGCCTTTTCTTTTGTCTAGACTGTGGAATATGTATGTGAAGAAATACTTACCCTTGCGCGAACCCACTTTGAGAATCAAAGCTAGCAACGCGCCGAGCGCGTGGTAGCTTTGTACTTCAACGTACGCATTCGAGTTAGTGGTGACGCACCTCGGACGCTCGTCCCTCGCGTGCAAAATCAAAAAAATGGAAAAATGGGGTCAGCCACCATTTATGATAGAATAAAACTAATGCCACGAATCATCGAGTAGACGTTGGTGGTGAGGTATACCACGTACTCAATCGTGCTAACACCCGCGTACAAATTTT
>CAYGTP010000005.1:0-24240 GCA_964352875.1 uncultured Candidatus Saccharibacteria bacterium | reverse complement strand
ATAAAACTAATGCCACGAATCATCGAGTAGACGTTGGTGGTGAGGTATACCACGTGGAAAAAGGTGTCAGGTACTTTTTATGGTAGACTCAGTATATGGGAAGAATACCGCGAGTTGATGTTGGTGGAGAAATATACCACGTTATAAATCGTGCAAATGCGTGAATGCAGATTTTTTTCAAGGAAGAGGAATATCAATTACTTGAACAAATACTTAAAGACGGGGTAGTCAAATACAATATGCGCATGTTAGCGTACTGCATCATGCCAAATCATTTTCATCTTGTTCTTTACCCTAGAAACGATGGTGATCTACAGCGATTTATGCAGTGGGTGACACTGACACATACGCAACGGTGGCACACGCAGCATAAGTCAATCGGTACCGGCCACTTGTATCAAGGTCGGTATAAATCGTTTTTAATAGAAAAAGATGCACATCTTCTGACTATAGTTCGATATGTTGAACGCAACCCGTTACGAGCAAAATTGGTCAAGAAAATTACTAACTGGAAGTACTCTAGTTTATATCAACGTTTACTCGATAAATCATTCTTATACACTTGGCCAATTACTGTACCAAAAGACTATACGGCATTCGTTGAAACACCATTGACTATCACAGAGCTAGAAGCGGCTAGGTACTCAGTCAGCCGTGGAAAGCCGTTTGGGACAGAATCATGGACGAACCAAATGCTCGACCAACATAACCTGACTATTACTACCCGCGGGAGAGGGAGACCTAAAAAAGGTACCTGACACCTTATCTTCCAGATAGTTTTGGAGTATTCCGTAGCACAACGCTTGGTTTGCCACCTTCAAGGCTTTGATGCGGCTTTTCATTTTTGGGGTACATATCACTATTATACAGAAAACCCCAGCGCAAGTAGCGCTGGGGTTTGATTTTAGGGGCGGAACCCCTGCGCATCAGCCATCTCTCGAAAGAGTACTTCTGCTTCATACAGTTCTGCCAAGGAGCTATGAATGGTTACTTGAGCTGTGTCGTCATCACACAATTCAAGTGGTCGCACAAATACAATCTTATCCATATTGGCTACCGTCGATAGACGGTGCGCCACCATGAGCATGGTTGTACCTTTAGGTACTTGCTCGAGGTACTCCATTACTTTGACTTCAGACATGGAATCAAGCGATGAGGTTGGCTCATCAGCGATGACTATGCGTGGACGATCTTCATCACCCAACATTAGCTTCATGTGCGCACCAGCAATTTGTAGTCGTTGCTGCTGTCCACCTGAGAGCTTTAGGCCTTTGTACCCGACACGCTCATCAAGACCGTCAGCAAACGTTTCGGCTGGTAAGCCGGCTCGTTCTAGTGCTACTCGAGCTAGTCCGTAATAGTGGTCTAGTCCGAGTAGGTCTGTGTCACACGGCTGATCAAAGTGTGATACGCCATACAGCACATTGTCCATGATGGTGCCAGTAAAGGGTTCACTCTTTTGCATGATCACTCCGTAGTATCGGAGTAAGGTTTCCATGCGAAGTGTGCCGAGATCTTGTCCTCCAACCAGTACACGTCCAGATACCGGATCTGAACCACGTACTAAGAGGTGCAAGAGTTGTGACTTGCCAGCGCCACTGAGCCCGACGATACCTACTTTGGTACCGGCTCTGATATCGAGTGACACGTCACGTAGGATAGTTTTCTCAACGGGTTTATCTCCTCTCTTGTTTACCACTTCGACCGTATGTGTCACCCCTTGCAGGGAAACACTAAGCGGAGTTGGTACAAAGTCTTCACCTTCGTCATAGCGAAATGGTACAGGCTTCTGCAGTACCTCGCGGTACTTGTTGACCCGAGCCAAATCAGACTGAATGTCACGCTGTTGACTATGTAGTCGCTCCAGTGTGTTACCAATCCGTTCAAATGAGAAGAACACCAGTACCGCGAGTGGCAAGGCAATCAACTCATTCCAGACGAGGTACGCTAGCAGTCCGTACAGTGGAATTGCAGCAGCAACATAGCGCAGCTGCCGCCAGGCGACCTGGAGAGAAAAGAACACTCGCCACACTTTGTCGTCGATCTCGAGGCCAGGTAGCAACATCTCTTTAATCTGTCGCAAGACCTTGGTCTCTGTACCGATTGTTTTGATGTGATCGACATTGTGCCAATGTTCGGTCAGTACCACGTTGGCTCGCTTGAAGATATCAATCGCTGGTTTCATCTGCGTGTGCATGTAGGTATTTGTTTTCCGACCAATGGTCAGTTCAGCGATAACAAATACAGCAGCCAAAAGACCAAGCCAGACGTTAGCAACAGCGCAAGCAACCAGCGCAAACAATACTTGGACATATCCAGGGATAATCCCATAGATATAGTTACCTAGTGTATTCCAAGCAGCATTTTTGAGGCTTTCTACACCACCACCATCAATCTCACTCGTCCCGCCCGAGAGCCACCGTAGTGGTCTGGCAAAGTAGAGTGCGGTGATAGCGGTTGGCAGGTACCAGAACGCCGCTTGAAAGAAGTACTCGCGCGAGCGTTGGGTGACCCAGCCAAGAAACGCTTGACCTTTATGGAGTAGCGCATAGATAAGTCCACCAATAATCAGTGCGCCACTAGCTGACTGCGCCATTCCATCAAGATAAAGTCCAATAGCATAGGGCATCAAGAGCATTACCGCTGAGGCAATAATTATGTACCCGAGGGCAATCAGAGCAGTTTTACGCGCTTCATTATTCAACAAATCGTGCCAAATGAACGCCAGGTTTACGTCATACCGCTTGAGATTGAAGTATTTGGACATGTGTCCCTCCTAGTTATGTTTGTTTGTGAAGAGCGGATGGTGATCCACTCAGGTTTTAGTTGAGTGTTCACCAAAGAACAAAACATCTTGCGCAGGGCAAGATGTTTTGATTTCACAAAGTAAAATAAGGAGATTTACGAAGTCATAACATATTGCCTACACTGAGCCTGAGCCACACGTGAAAGTCCACCCATGAATGGGGTCTTTCGGGTGAATACCGCAGAAATAGCTGCGTTGATCCACATGTGTGATTCAGTTGTGTTTACAATATGTCGCATACATAAACACTAACATAAAATATGATTTTGTCAAACAACACAAAAACCACTCAAAATGAGTGGTTTTTGTGTTGTCTACAGCTTGTGTTTCTGAGTCAAATTACGACCCATAAACAGCTAGCTGTCAATGGTGACCCTACGGAGAATCGAACTCCGATTTCCAGGATGAGAACCTGGCGTCCTAGCCGTTAGACGATAGGGCCAAAACTGCCTGGGAGGCAGTTTTGGTTGAGCGAAGTGCGAACTCCAATCATTCCGTGCGCCTCTTGCAGATTTGGTTGAGTGTAAAACTCAATGCTACAGATAGTAGCAAAAACAGGTAAAAACTCAATCTAAAAGTTGTGTTATGAAGTGACCCAGTTAACGACCCAGATATCTGGGTCGTTAACTGGGTCGGTATGGTAGGCTAGGGTATGGCACGAAAACGTTTAGATAAAAGAAACGAACGCAAAATTCAAAAAGGCGCTAACGGCTCCTATCGAGTGACACTGCCAATTGAAGTGGTGCGAGAACTAAAGTGGCGTGATAACCAGAAAGTGGTGATTTAGAAGCGCCGTGACGGAATTTATATCAAAGACTGGCAATAATCCACCAGAAACGAAAACGACCCGCCCGAAACAAAGTCCCGGAGGGGCTCGTTTTCGTGCGGGTCAGGGTCTCAAGCCAGCTCCCAAAGCATCGAATAGATCTTTGAGAAGATAGCCGTGGTAGTTTAGCATCTGATCATCGCAGAACGCTGCCACTGCCTTGTTGTGCATGATACCAAAGTGGCGTTCGCGTCGACATGATCCACACATAGGTTTGTGCTCTGAATAGATGCCCGTTTCTTTGTCTAAGTGTAGGCCACTTGTATGCCAACTGCAGATCAGAATAAACGAAGCCTTAACTCCGCCAGACTCTATCAACCTGTTTTCAGCGTGCCGTTCAGCACAACGTCGGTCAGCACAATCGCCGGGTTGACTTTTCCGGTTCCAACCTGACGCTAACAGGGGTCTGTCACGCCGGTCGTAGCCATACATGACTGCTCCGACTCGCTTGCGGGTCGAAACCTTCGGATCATTGACGCTGTAATGTTCAGACTTCCAGTACGCATCAAGCGCGAGTTCTGACATTTGAGGTATCAGCAGTTGATATGCTTTGGGGAACTGGTCAAGTGAAGACCAGCGCGGTTCCAGGATTGTCCCGGGTTTCTGGCACATGGTCTCCTCCTATGCTGTGCTTTTTATAACATAAAAAATATTAAAGTCAAATATAAAAAAAAGAACTGGGTTGGTGAGCGGCGCTACGGGCGCGCCGCTCACCAGGTGCTGGTGCGTACTCTAGGACACTAAGATACAAGGTTCTAGAGCGCTTCCTACTCCAGCAACAATAAGCTCCATGAAAAAAACTGTATAATCGTCTGGCGCAATTTTTACAATACAGAGGTCGCCATCCGTCACGATCTTTAATGTTTGCATCATGAGATTAAATGCTTCCTCGGTAAGTCTCAACTCACCACAATGCGGCTGCAACATACCGCGCTGTTGAAAATATTTTGCGACACTCCTGTGTAGAGCAATATTTAAGCTGCCATCCATGGCTAGCAAAATATACGATTCCCACAAAAGTCTCAACCATTCTTCACTGCCTTCAGTAGGCATTTCAAGTTTGTACGACATTATGCCTCCCCCTGACAGTGATCGCCGTGTCTAGTAACGACCTATAAACACTCTACTCTATGAAAACGAGAATGCAAGCATAGACCGGCTGCGGAGCAGCCGGTCTTGCGTGAGGTTCAGTAATTGCTAATTGATCTTACGAAGAGATTCTTTGATGTCAAAGCGAGGGTTTACCTTTTTGCCGGGGTTAAAGATGTCGTCTGGGTCAAAGATATGCTCGAGGGTAGCGAAGAGGTCGAGGATTTTTTTGGAATACATTTTGGATAGGTGAGGGGTGCGAATGATGCCGTCGTTGTGTTCACCACAAATATTGCCACCGTGCCTGATGGCAGTATTGAAAAATTCTTCAGTCATGCGCTCAACGAGCTGGGCGGTGGCTGGACTGGTAAAGTCGAGGAGGGGATAGAAGTGAAAGTGACCATTACCGCCATGACCATGAACAGCGGCTGTGACATTGTATTTCTTTAAGAGCGCTTTGATTTCAGTGAAGAATTTGCCGAGGTTTTGTGGTGGAACGGTCATGTCTTCGAGGAATGCCGCTGGGCGCTTGCTAGTGTCTTCAAACTTGGACAGGGTATAGCTGGCGCGGCGTACTTGCCAGTACATTTCATGGAGCGCACCAGGTTGGATTAGTCTCGCTTTGAGATTCTTCTTGCCACGGAGTTTTTCTACCACTGATTGCGGAGAGGTAGACTTGAGGGATTTGTTATCGAGTGTGACCAAAAGGGTGAACTCAGGTGTCTTGCCGCCATAGGTAATGTGGTAGGTCATGTACATTGCCAACATGACTTGGTAGTACTGGATGCCACGCAAACGGCTTTTGAAAAATTGAGGATTTTTAAGTGCCAGGTTAAAGGTAAGGCCATCGAAGATTTCAATGTTGATTGGATCGTATTCGAGGGCAGACACGACTACGTCGCTGGCATCAGCCAAGTCGAAGACCGGTACGACGATTAAGCTCGTGTCTTTGGCGATTGGTTCGGCCCGCAGAGTAATAGAAGTGATGATGCCGAGCGTACCCTGGCTACCAGAGATGACTTGGGTTAAATCAAATGTGCCGACGCCTTTTTTGAATTCTGCCACTGATGTATTGATCACGTCCCAGAGATTAAAGCGAGCCGTGTTTTTCTTGGTTTTAGGTCTTGCGCTCTTGATTTCTTTTTCGTTTTTCTCAATCAACGCAAAGACATCGCGAGCAATTTGGGCGTAGGCATGTTGCTTTTTTGTCAGGGCTTTTAGTTCTTTGTAGGTTAGGGGAGCGATGGTGTAGGTATGGCCGTCGTTTAGTACTACATCGAGTGATTCTACCCAGTTGGCAAAGTGGCCGTGTCGGAGTGAGTCTGGCCCGGCGGCGTTGTTGGCCACGCAACCGCCAATGGCGCAGATATCTTTGGACGCCGGGTAGCAGGGAAGGTAATGATCAACGCGTTTTAGTTTCTTTTCGACGTCGCGCAACATAGCTCCAGGTTCGCAGGTGATGGTAACGATTGATTTGGATTCTGAAACAGGATTGATTTTATGCAGGTGGGTGAGGACGTCAATCACGACTGAGTCAGTCAAGGACCCCCCAGAGAGCCCGGTGCCAGCGGCGCGCGGCGTGAGGGAGAGGGAAGAGAATTGTCTGGTATATTCACCGAGTACCTGTACGGCAATTTCGACATCAGCCGCGCGCCGCGGTTGCACCACTATCTGCGGACGAATCGCAAAAATACTCTCGTCCATGCTGTATTTATCTAACAGTGCTCGGTCGGTTGAGACGGTGCCACGAAATCCCGCTTCGGTTAGTTTTTGTTCTACCAGCAAATGTCCCAGCGGGTCGCGCTTGAGGATTTGGTTGATTTCTTTGGTGGAAAAGGTCTTAGCGATTGGTTGTTTGGCAGAAGGTGATTTGTTAGCTACTGCTTTAATTGCAGTTGGTTTTTTCTTTGCAGCAAGTTTTTTGACTGCCACTTTTTTCGTTGCTTTCTTAGCAGGCTGCTTCTCGGCTCGTTTTTTGCTCGCTGCTTTTTTGGCTGGTGCTTTACGGACACGCGAAGGTTTCGTGTCTAGGTTTTTGACACTCAAAGAACGCACTGTACCTGCAACGGAACTCATTACCACTAGTATAGCGTACCAGTAATGTACATATTGAGAAGCTTTCCACAAAAATATCCATATACCTAAATATGTTATGCTGGCGCCATGACGCAAAGCGAAGCGCTGACTATTTTAAAAACTGGGGCAAATGTGTTTCTCATAGGTCACTGGTGAGTCAGAAGTGATGAAATTCTGCCCGATCTTCACTCGGTACTTTTTAAAGCACTTCTCTAGTCCGGGTGTAGCATACGTGAGTATTTAGACTTTAAACAAACACTTACCCCGTAACGAATAAACCCCACAGCAGCTCGAGAGCGGCGTGAGGTATGGTCGACGAATCGCATGTCTTGAAGCGATTCTTTATTGGGAGGCCGCCTTTCCACGCGGCCTAGTTATGGGGGTGTCAGATTATCAAAGAATCCTATGATCGGCTCAGTGCTTGAAATCGAACGCGATGCCGAACACCTCGCGTGTCGCAACGAGCCAGAGTGACCGCATGACCTCGGTGATGTCATCGTATTCGAACATCATGATTCGGTCCCGGTAAGAGATCTTGGCATTCTGGTAATGCCGCAACATCGTCTCCATCTGCGGACGGAACCGATTCTCGAAGCAGGCGCGTTGCGCCTCAGGGCTGCTGTCGCGCGTCAGTCGGTCGAGCAGCTTGTGGGCCTTCTTCCGAAGCGTCTCCATCGCATCATCCGGCAGCGCGACCGTCTCCGGGTCGAGCGCGAAAGTAACGGCGAAAAACGTCTTCAAGCACCGCGCTCCGTAGTAATGGAAGCGGCTGTGGTGGATGACGCCGATCTTCCGGTTCCCCTCGAAGACACTGCCGACCTTCGCGATGTACTCGTGAGACTCCAGGGCGACGACGGCTTCCGGAGCGGTCATCAGCTCGATGACCGTGGTGGGCCCGGAGCGTACCCAGCGCGACTGAGCCCCATCATACCTCGAGCCCATGAGGCACGAAGCGGTCACGGCGGTGGCTTCGCACCCGAACTGGGCGAGCTGCTGGTGCATGAGCTTCGCTACCTGCCGCGCGTTCTCCTTGGTGGAGTCGGTCGGCACCTGGGTCGCGTCGAACTCGTCCGCGAATGACCACCAGAGCACCTCAGTGTCTTTTAGGCCTCGGGCGGGTCTCGAGGAAAAGATCATCTCGTCACCCTTCTGGGGTGTTCGGCAGTTGTCCTGCCGGCAGATACGGGAGTGTTCCTTGAAGAACACCTCCGCACCGCGCACTGTGATCTTCCCAAACCGCTTCCCACGGTCCAGAGCGAACCAGTGCACCGTGCCGGTTTCGAAATTTCGTTGCATCTGAACCTCCTTTCAAGGTACAGCCGCCAGCCTTTTGCTGACATTATCATTATACATTAATAAATTTAAGAAGTCAAGTAATTTTGCACGTGCTAAAATACCCACATGCAACAAGCTGAAGCGCTGACTATTTTGAAAACCGGGGGCAATGTATTTTTGACTGGTGAACCGGGGGCCGGGAAGACCTATGTAATCAATGAATATATCGCCTGGCTTGAAGCTGCTGGACTAAAAGTAGCAATCACTGCCTCGACCGGAATTGCTGCTACTCATATTGGTGGGATGACTATTCATGCTTGGAGTGGGATTGGTGCGCGCGATATGCTCGATGCCTACAGTTTGGACCAGATTACTAGCCGGCAGGTGGTACACAAGCGAGTGAGTAAAGCCCATGTATTAGTGATTGACGAAATCTCGATGCTCGATGGGTCAGTCCTTGAAATGGTTGATAAGGTTTGCAAAGTAGTACGCAATAGTCACGAGCCATTTGGCGGCTTGCAAGTGGTGTTTGTAGGGGACTTTTTTCAGTTACCACCAGTCACACGCCAAGGAGACACGATGCGCTACGCCTGGCAGTCGGGGGCATGGGATGCTGCTCGACCATTGATTGCGTATTTGTCTGATCAATACCGTCAGGAAGATGAGATGCTGCTCGGATTATTAAAATCAATCCGCAAGAACGACATCGAGGAAGAACACTTTACGTTGCTGAGTGAGCAAACCGAGATTGGCTATAGTGATATCGAACCAACTAAACTCTATACGCACAACGCCGATGTTGATGCGGTTAATGCTCGGAAGCTCGGTGAACTCAAAACCAAGAAGGCTTCGTTTAAAATGTCTGGTAGGGGGAATAAACAAATACAGGTCGGCTTGGTCAAAAGTTGTCTGTCACCTGAAGTGCTGGAGCTAAAAATTGATGCGATGGTGATGTGTACTAAAAATAATTTTGAAGCGGGCTACGTGAACGGCACGTTGGCTCGGGTAGTTGATTTTGATAGTACTGAAGGGTGGCCGGTAATTGAGACTGCAGACGGGCGACGTATAAAAATAAAGCCAGCCACGTGGGAAGTACGGGAGGGGGACAAAGTTACTGCACAAGTTGAACAAGTGCCACTACGGTTGGCCTGGGCCATTACGATTCATAAAAGCCAAGGCATGTCTTTGGACGCAGTTGAAATGGACTTGTCTCGTACGTTTGTTTACGGCCAAGGCTATGTGGCGTTGTCGCGGGTCCGTACCCTCGCCGGGCTTAAAGTGATTGGTATGAATCCAAACGCGCTTCAGGTTGACCCTCGGATCGTGCAGCAAGACGAACGTTTTCGAGCGGAATCTGATGCTGCTCAAGAGGCCTTTATCAATATGGACGAATCAGACGTAGAAGCTATGCAACGACGGTTTGTCGAAGCGTGCGGCGGCGTCTTGCCTGATGAAGCAGACGGCGCGGTTGTTGCTTCAGCCGCGGTGCGATTACAGCGCGAAAGTACGTATGCACAAACCAAAAGTATGCTCGCTGACGGTAAATCAATTCGCGAAATTGCTAAAGACCGCGGTCTGGCTGAGAATACGGTATGGGGGCACATCGAGAAATTAGTTGAAGAAGGAGCAATTGATAAACTGGAATTAGAACATATCGCCGCCAGCGTACCGGGGTTTACTGCAGCGTATGACACGCTGGCGGCTATTATGGATGAGATTGGTACCGAGAAACTGAAACCAATTTATGAAGCGGCGGGGGAGAAGTTTGATTATAATGTTATTCGGATGGCTAGAATTCTGTATACTATCTAAAGTATGAATGAATCAATTCGGTATGCTGAATATATCCAACCATGGTTTGCACCACCGGCCTGGATCTTTGGGCCGGTCTGGAGCGTACTCTATCTTATTATTGCGGTGAGTTTTGGGTATGTGTGTTGGCAGGTGTACCAAGGCAACATTCCTAGATTAGTAGCGCTTCCATTTGCCATTAATCTGGTTGCAAATCTTTCGTTTACGCCGGTGCAATTTGGTATGGATAACCTGCCGTTGGCGTCGGTAGTGATTTTGGTCGTCCTTGGCACGATTGTGTGGAGTATGGTGGCGGTGTGGCCACATGCCAAGTGGGTAGCGTACGCCCAGCTCCCATATTTACTGTGGGTTAGCTTTGCAACCGTTTTACAGTTGACCATTACGTACCTCAATCAATAAGCTATACAAAACACGGGTGGTGTGCCGTAATGTCACTAGACGATAAGAATCAGTTGTTTTAACCGTCATACTTCTATACGGCAATTCGATTACTGGTATACTGTGCCGATATTAGAGATATTGTTAATTTAGTTAGTCCAATAGTCATGAAACAAATCCACTTTGCAATCTTTACTCTAGCCTTACTAGTGACGCTTGGTGTAGCGTCACCGACGTTTGCGCAGACCGCTACCACATCTGATGACGGTACAGCAACTTCAACTGATAATGGGACTGGAACCACTACTGATGACGGGACTGGTACAACCACAGACGACAGTACAGACACTTCTGATGACACTACTTCTGACGATGATGATGCTTCAGTAGACAGTGATCGGATTTCTGCACTCCTCGCGCAGATTGAAACACTTCGAAATCTATTTATGGCGTTGCTTGATAACTTAGCCGAAACCAGGTCAGACATTCGTGCAGTTCGTGACCAAATCAAAGATACTCGCTCAGAGGTACGAGATGACGCAAAAGAGAAGCGAGAGAAAGCGCGTGATGAAATGCATGATCGAGATCGAGGACACGGTAATGAAGATGACGGATGTGATGATGACAATCCTGGTCGTGGTGTCGGGCTAGATACGCGTTGCGACGACGATGACGATGATGATCAGGAAGAAGCAGAAGAAGCAGAAGAAGCGATTGCTGAAGCGACCGCTGTCATCGACGCACTAACCGAAGCGCTTGCTGACGATGATCTTGACGCAAGTAGTTCAGACATTGCAGACGCTGAAGAGAAATTGGAAGATGCCGAAGAAAAATTAGAAATGGCGCAAGACGCTCTCGAAGCTGATGACTACTCACAGGCTGAAGACTACGCTGACGACGCTGAGGATTTGGCTGAAGAGGGACTTGATACAATTGACGTATCATACGACGACGACGACGACGATGATGACGATGATGACGATGATGACGATGATGACGATGATAATTAAAACTACTTAATCACAAATGCGCTGGTGGAGATTCCGTCGCCTTAGACGATCGAGCACTGTTACCAAGCACTACCAAGCGCATAAAGAAGCCGCTCGTGTCCTCGTGCACGAGCGGCTTCGTTATTGGAATCAGTTTTATAACTTTTCCTATCATCGAGTGGCTATCAGGAATCAACGCCGTTGTTGGGGGAGTTGTACTTCTAAGGGCAATCTCAACTTTAGTTACAAATTGTTACTGCTGCCACCGCATTTAGCTGATTACATTATCTTGCACGAATTGTGCCACTTGGGAGAACTGAACCATTCACCAAGATTCTGGGCCCTGGTAGCGGAGCGCATGCCCGATTATAAAGAACATATGAAAGAGTTACGCCAGATCGAGAAAACCTATGGTACTTCGATCGCTGGATTATCTAAATATCAAGTAAATGCAACTACTGTGTAGTTGTGATAAGGTGCTTATGATGTGGTTGCTGAGTTTGGTTCAGGCACTTGTCCGCAAGACAAGAGACGTAGGTTCAAATCCTACCCGCATCTCATGAGTCCAAAAGAGTATATTGAATCTCAATTACAAAAGCTAACACAAAAAGCAACTTTGCCTGCTTCGCACGAGCTTGTTGTAGATCAGATATTTAAACTAATTTTTTCTAAAAAATTTAGAAAATATGCAGCTAGTGAAGATTTAATAAAACAAAGCAAGTCTGCAATTGCAGACAAGGTCAGTATGAACGAACCTATTAACATTACGTTCTTACACGGAGCTTACAAATTATGGCGTTTGAAAGAGTGCCCTGAAGTCGATTGGGCAGAGTTATTTGCAGTGATGTATTACACCAAGTGGGTGAAGGGCGTGTGTGCTATATATGCACCAGGTGTTCATTTTGATTTTTTTGTTGATGATTGGATTGTACCAATTATGAATAATGTCCCTGAGAGTGACATAGAAGATTATTTGGCATCGTATCAAAAATTATTATTATTTATTAAGAATTATCAACCAGATAATCTTCAAATGTCTATCACACCAGTTGGTTCAAGATTTTCATCAAAGGCTGAATTTAAAGACAGATTGCAAATCGAGTTAGATAAAATTATGCCAGATGGGTTACCAGAATTGTCAGAAGCTCTCAAAAATACAATCGAACTAAATACCAACGCTTCAGATGTTCAATTAAAAGATATGCACTGGCAACAGAAAGTATGGCAAATACATTTAGCATATTCTGTTGTCAAAAAATCTGCTGAATACCATACAGACCCAAATAAAATATTAGCTTTCACACAACCTTTACCATCCGGAAAAACTATTTCTGTAGGGACCACTAAATCATCTGTTGCTAAATTTTGGGTCGGTATTGGTGCACTACAAAAAACAACCGATGCTTATAAAGAAGTAGTATTGTCACCAGGCCAACTACAAAAGTCACAGTTTGAAGAGTGTGAGATTAGGTTAGCTGGATTAGAGGGTAGGAATTTTAATACTTTACGAATATTTAGTTGATGTCTGGCGTATTGTCTTTGTGCCATCAGAGGATAATGGGTGCAAGTTCTTCGAGATCTACAAGGTCCGACCTTGTAAGAATGGTAGAGCAAGGTCTACAAGGTCGGACCTTGTAGACTTAATCCATTGATATTGTTGGTCTATGTTAATTCTGGTGTGTTGTCTTTGTGCCACCAGAGCGTGAGAGCAGCGAGGGTTTTGTGCGGTGACCAGGTATTGATCGTGGTGGCAATGCGGCGGTTGTGGTGGGGCTTGAGTCTGGGGTAGGTTTGGAATAATCCTTGCATCAGGCCGTGGTCACCATAGGAAAAGACATCAGGCCGGGCAAGAGAAGACATCAAAAACATTTCGGCTGTCCAGCGGCCAATGCCATACAGTTTTGTTAATTCTGTAATGACGGCTTCGTCGTCGAGCTGCCCGAAATTCCCGGAGGGAATTTCGGGCCACAATGCAGCATTGTGTTTTATGTACTTCGTTTTTTGATTTGATAGCCCACAGGCTTTCAGTTCGTCAAAGTCAGCCGCACTGACGGTGTCTGGGGTGATGTGTCCAAGGAGCGTCTCAACCCGAGCGCGGATACTAGCAGCGGCTTTGACGCTGATTTGTTGGCCAATGATCGAGCGCACGATACTGGCAAAATATTGTTCGGGTGGTCTGGCGACGGGGACAGTGATTGGTTGTTTCGCTGCAAGTGCAGTCTGTAGCAGGGCCGCCATGACCGGGTCATGCTCGGTGAAATGTTTCTGTGCAGCTTGCGTATCAATCAGTGTTCGAGGCATAAGCTCGTACACTATACATCTATGGAATTTTTTAGCACACTATTACTCGCCATCAGCGGACTGTTTGGTTTTTCTGTCGGGAGTGAGCCGGTCTTGGCGCCAGAACCAGTGCAGTCGAGTGAAGTAGCAGCGGTAGACGATAGTGCAATCAGTACGGAGGAGGTAGTAGGCGAGCAATTGGGAGTGATCCCCCCGGTACCAGTAGAAGCAACTCCAAGTTATGATGAGATGCTGGGGGATAGTGAATCTACCGTAAATGAAGTAACTTCTGAACCGGCTGCTCAAGCAACACCGGCGGCCCCAGCGTTCACCCCTCCTGACGTTCAGACAGTGTTAGTAGCTGGCGGTTGTTTCTGGTGCACTGAATCAGACTTAGAAAAAACACCAGGAGTATTTTTTGCGGTATCCGGGTATGCGGGTGGTAGTACAGAGAATCCGACGTACAAAGACTATGGTAGTGGTGGGCACCGCGAAGTCGTCGAGGTGACCTATGACGCTAACAAAGTTTCATTTGAAGATCTGTTGATTGTTACTATGAAGACAACTGATCCAACTGATGACGACGGTACCTTTAATGACCGAGGTGATAAATATTCAGCAGCCTTTTACTACGAAACACCAGAACAAAAGCAGATTATCGAAAGCCTCATTGCTGAGGTCGACGAGTTTGGTCCGTATGACAAGCCGCTCGCGATAGATGTCGAACCAAGACCATCGTTCTGGCCAGCCGAAGATAATCACCAAGATTACTACAAAGGTACTCTGACATCACTCAAATATAAATACTACCGCAATGCATCTGGACGGAACGACTTTATTGAACGATATTGGGGCACTGACACGAGTCCGCGCTTGCCGTGGCGACAAGAAACCAGTGAACAAACATTATCAGCACCGAGTGCAACACCACTCGCTAACAATTTTTGGATGAATTATATTAAACCAACCAAAGAAGAATTACAGCAAACACTTGAGCCGATTGCGTACAAAGTCACACAAGAAGATGGAACTGAACGAGCAGGCACAAGCCCGCTGGATAAAAACTGGGAGCCAGGGATTTACGTGGATATTCTATCTGGCGAACCACTCTACTCATCAAAAGATAAGTATGATTCAGGGACGGGGTGGCCGTCATTTGTAAAGCCAATTACAGATGATGCGTTGACACTGCATGAAGATCGTAAATTGTTTTCGGTCCGAACGGAGACGCGTTCTACCATTGCAGACAATCATATTGGCCACGTGTTTGACGACGGTCCGGCTGATCGTGGTGGCAAGCGGTACTGTATGAACGGAGTGGCTTTGCGCTTTGTACCGAAGGCTGATATGGAAGCGGAAGGGTATGCTGAGTATCTACAGTACGTAGACTAATACCACAATTAATTTCGAAATTAATTGTGGTAGTAGGGAAAGCAGAAAACCGGGGCGGGCCTATAGGCCCGCCCCGGTTTTCTGCTACAATAGCCTCGATATGTATAAAAAACTGTTTGTGGCAGCTTGGCTGGTTCTGGGCGCCACCTTGTTTGCTGGTCAGATTCTGGCAGAGAAGGTGTCTTATGAGGCTCCTCCTGAGGAGGGTGACACGTACGTTTATATGTTTGGACGTGATGACTGTGGCTTTTGCCAAGCGCAGTTTAAGTACCTGGAGAATGAAGGTATTCCGTACGAATATCTCAATATTGTCACCGACGACAGAGCCAAAGAACTTTTTGATGCTTTGGCTGAGAAACATGACGTCTCAAAAGTCACCCCGCTTACCATCGTTGGTGAACAAATTTTTCTCGGTTTTAACGGTCCGGACACAACTGGAGTACGGATTATAGCTGCCATCGAAGCGGCCAAGACTTCAGACATCCGTACCCCCGAAGATCACTTGGCACGTGCCCCAGTGCAAGTCGTGACATTGGCGGGTGGTTGTACTGGTTTGGCGTGTGATCAGGGTGAAGATGTGGTCAGTGGATTTACGTTTGACTTGCCATTTTTGGGTATTGTTGATCTGCGTGATTTTTCATTATTTTCACTCTCACTGGTTTTAGGCATCATTGATGGATTCAATCCATGTGCGATGTGGGTGCTGATTACTTTCCTGGTCCTACTCTCGCAAGCTGGCAGTCGGCAAAAAATGATTTTCTTGGCCGGTATCTTTATCGTGGCTGAAGCGGTGATGTACAACCTCATTCTCAACGTCTGGTATAAGACCTGGGATTTTATTGCGCTCGATCAAATTGTGACGCCGCTGGTAGGGCTCTTGGCACTCGGGGGTGGGGCGTTCTTTCTCTTTCGGTGGCACCGGAATCGCGGTGCTGCACTCGTGTGTGATATTAGCAATATTGATTCACAGTCAAAGACAATCAACCGACTGCAAGCGATTATTAATCAACCACTCACTATTGCCACGGTGGGGGCGATTCTGTTGATTGCATTTTCAGTTAATATCATTGAATTCGCTTGCTCGATTGGTATTCCACAAGCGTATACTAAAATTCTTGACCTAAATCTACTGACCTTCATCGAACGCCAGTGGTATATCTTGGTCTACACTATCGGCTACATGGTCGATGACTTTATTGTCTTTGGGTTGGCGATTTGGGGCTTTTCCAAACTGGAAGCGCATGGGGCCAAATATTCACAACTTTCGCTTCTTATCGGTGGGGTGTTGATGCTTTTGCTCGGAGCTATCCTCGTCCTGAACCCTAGTTTGTTAGTGTTATAAGGTAAAATAGAGCCATTATGGAAATTTTGTCAGTAACGTTTTTGTGGTGGTCAGTAGCGCTCGTGGTCGCCTTGTTTGCATTGGTTCGAGGCTCCGATACTTTTGTGGTCGGTGCTAAACAGATGGGTGCCTCGTTTGGGATGAGTAAGTTTGCAATCGGGGTGTTGATTGTTGGGTTTGGAACCTCGCTACCAGAATTGGCCTCGTCTATTGCGGCAGTGCTTGATGGTTCGCCAGAAATTGTATTGGCCAACGTGGTCGGGTCAAATATCACCAATATTCTTTTGATTGTTGGTATTTTGGCGACACTAGGAGGTCGGATTGCCATCAAGCGAGATCTGATCAAGACTGAGTTACCGATTTTCTTTATTGCGACCACTCATTTCATTGCAGTGGCGTATGACGGTACTGTCGACAGACTTGAAGCGATGTTACTCCTTGGTACGTTTGGGGCGTATATGTGGTATCTCTTTGTTGAGGCGAGAGAAGAAGATGATATTGAGCTGGTCGGTGGATCACGACCGCCGCGTTTTGCTGCCAAATCACTGGCGTTTATGTTGCTGGGTATGGGGGCGGTGTTGGTGGGTGCGCATTATACTGTTGAGATGGTAGTAAATATCGCTACAGCGCTCTCTGTTCCAATCGGGCTGGTATCGATTGCTGCAATTGCGCTCGGTACGTCTTTGCCTGAATTGTTTGTTTCCTTGCAGGCGATTAAAACTGGTGAAGCTGAACTCGCCATTGGAAATATCTTTGGTTCTAATGCGTTTAATATACTAGTCGTGGTTGGTCTGCCGGGTATCATTGCACCCTTGGTTGCTGACGAGGTGGTCACACAGTTGGGAATCGGCGTACTCTTAGCAGCGTCAGCAATTTTCTTTGTCAATGGATTGGCCAGGCAAATTATGCGGTGGGAGGGGATTATGATGCTGCTGTTTTTTGCCTTCTTTATGATTAAGCTAATTGACTTTATCTAGCCAATAAAAATTTGGTAGAGTACAGGGATGGAATTACCAGAATTATTACTGATAGACAAACCGGCAGGAATTACATCGTTTGATGTCATCAGGCGGTTGCGCCGCGGCTACGCCGCAGCGCACGGTGGTGCCAAAGCCCCCAAGCTCGGTCACGCTGGTACACTCGACCCGGCGGCCACCGGACTAATGTTGATTGGAGTTGGTCCCGGTACCAAAAAGCTCCAAGACTACATCAAACTTGATAAAGAGTACGTCGCGGACGTGCTACTCGGTCGTTCGACCACTACGGGTGACATTGATGGGGAAGTGGTGGCGGAAAAGTCTGTTGATGCTGCGCTGTCAGCAGCTGACGTTGCGGCAACCGTCGCGACGCTGGTTGGGGCGCTGAGACTGCCAGTCTCGGCGTACTCAGCAATCAAAATTGCGGGTGTTCCTCTGTATAAAAAAGCGTACGCGGCAGCCAAGCGGGGTGAGGTGGTCAGTGAGGCAGAACTACCAGAGCGTGAGATGACTGTCTACGAAGCTGAGTTGCTTGATTTTCATCATCAGGGCGACGGCTGCGCCGTCGCCACCATCCGCTTTTATGTCGCCTCCGGCACCTATATCCGTTCACTCGGTGAAGCGCTCGGTGCGGCACTTGGGTACCCAGCAATGCTTCAGTCACTCCGCCGCACCATGGTGGGAGAGTTTGATATTACAAACGCAGTTCAAATCGAAGAAGTAACAATATAAAATGAAACAGACCCGGACGTGGTCCGAGTCAATGGGGTGGGTTGGGGCGCGTACGCCCCTTCCGTCAGCTGTTCACTTGCTGGATGAGCTTCCAGCGGAGGTCGTCTTCGTCGCCATCCGTACGGACAGCTGGGCTGGGAGCGGCCCGCTCGGCCGCTCCTTGAGGATCAGGATTTCTGTCATGGAGAGCTGCGATGTAGGCAGCTCTCTGATTGTCGTCACGTTGAATGTCAATCATTAGTTAGCCTCGTTGCCTGTACTAGCGCCACCGTTTGGCGCGGGGAAATAGTACTGAATAAAGTTAATTATGTAAAGAGAGGGCTACAGATTAAGTGTGCCTTGTGGTTTTGCAGCTGTTGGTGGAGTATGAGTTTTGAATAGTGCAGTAATGGCCTTTTTATGAGTGTCGTGGATGGGTGTCTCTAATGGTGATAGTCTTGTACCTTCACCGACAGTATGTGACGTTTCAGGGTAATTTATGCTCTGAGCAGTAAATCTAAGCCGATCCCCGGTACGGTCTGCAGTAGTCGTTACCCCTCGTTCTGAAATAGCGATTTTTACAATGTTTCCGTCACCATCACGAATAGTCGACACTGACGCCTGCTCAGAGAGACCATATTTTTCAGTCAGCTTATCTTTAAGCTTCGGGTCAGCTATAAAGGTAGGTTGGGGTGACTGTTCGAATCCCATAGTACAAATTTAGAATTAATTTAAAACAAACTTTCTACCACGGCTTTTACGTCACCCCCGTCAGCTTTGCCTTTTAGTTCCTTCATCACCGCACCGACAAGCATACCCATCTTGGCTTTGTCATCGATACCCAGTTCGGTTTTTTTGGCGACTGCGATTGGTCGGATGTCGTCTGGCGAGAGGGTTTGTGGTAGATAAGCCTCGAGGATTACCAACTCTTCTTTTTCTGGTTCGGCTAGTTCACTTCGACCAGCTGCTTCATACTGCACAATTGATTCTTTGCGTTGTTTGGCGAGGCGTTTGATAACAGCGAGTACTTGGTCGTCACTTAGCCAATCTTGGGGAGTTTTGCCAGTGGCGACCAGCTCATTGGTGCAGGCAGTCAAGATACCACGGATCACTGAGAGGCGAGTCAGTTCTTTGGCTTTCATAGCGTCCTTCAGAGACGACTTAATTGATTGATGTAATTCCATAGATGTGTAGTAGCGGCTAAATTCTAGTTGCTTAACTGTATAATACCACTAATATGCGTTCTCCCAAATCTGACGTTCAGTCGGCTCGTTCGGCAACAGACAGTCAACCGTACGTGTGGCATGCTCATGATTGGCGCGAAGTGTTAGCGATTCTTGCGGTCGACCGTCACGGTTTGACCGAGGCAGCGGTGCAAGACAGGCGAATACACTATGGTACGAATGCCTTTACTGAAGTACCGCAGACGTCTTGGTTGATGCGGACCTTGATGCAGTTGAAGAGTCCACTGGCGTTTGTGCTCGTGGTAGCCTTTTTGATTACGTTTGTCCTGGGGGAGTATGTTGATGCGGGAGTCATTGCGTTTGCTCTCTGTATTGCTGTGCTGGTTGGCGTACTGCAAGAAGGTAAAGCCTCGCGGGCATTTGAAAAGCTCGCTAATTCGCAAGTCAAACGGGCGACAGTGCTGCGCGATGGGGCCAAGTCTGAAATCAATGCGAGCGAGTTGGTGCCCGGAGACATTGTGGAGTTGGTCGGTGGAGTGCAGGTGCCGGCAGACGTACGCCTCATCGAAGCCAAGAAGCTTGCTATCAATGAATCAGCGCTCACCGGAGAATGGTTGGCGGTAGAAAAGTCAGTCGGGGCTGTCTCGGTCGGGAAGCCATTGGCCGAGCAATCCAATATGGCGTGGATGGGGACCTTTGTGAGCCAGGGGTACGGGCTTGGAGTGGTGGTAGCGACAGGGGACCAGACTGCGGTTGGGACGTTGGCAAATTCCGTTCAAACCGTTGAAGAAGTACAGACCCCGCTACAGCATGAAATGGCCAGCATCTCAAACGTCATGCTCTACATCATTTGTGGGTTGGTATGTTTTATTTTTGCGGTTGGTTTGTTTCAGGGGCAGAGCGTACATGACATGCTCCTCTTGTCGATTGCTATTGCGGTAGCGTCGGTGCCCGAAGGCTTGCCAGCCGCGGTCACAATTATTTTGGCCGTAGGGATGGAAGCACTCTTGAAACGAGGGGGGTTAGTCCGTAATCTGTTGGCCGCTGAGACGCTTGGTTCAACCACCTATGTACTGACAGACAAAACCGGCACATTAACCGAAGGAAAAATGGCCATTACCGGCGTCATATATGGTGGTGAGAAACTAGTCCTCGAAGAAACTGACCAAAACCTATCAGAACTATTTTCAGTGGCGTATTGTGCCTCTGACGCGTACCGTGACGCCAAAGACGGCACGTTGCGAGGCGATCCGGTAGAACGCGCAATGTATCAGGTGGCAGATGAGCTTGGGGTTGTGGATGGCGAAGATTCGTATCGAGCTGCTCGGATTGATTATTTGGCTTTTACCTCAGAAAATCGCTACGCGGGTGGTTTGGCTGAATTACCAGGTGATGATCGACTCTGTATCAATGGTGCCCCCAAGTTTTTACTCTCTTATGCTACGACTTGTCTTACGCCTGATGGGGTCGTGCCACTGACTCCAGCGTTAAAAGAAAAAATTATTGCAGCAATTGATGTTGAGACTGCTCAGGGTAAGCGTCTGGTAGCGGTTGCGTACCGTGATGGAGAATGGGACGAAGTCCCAGAAACCCCAGCGACCGCGCTACCCGGCATTACGTTGGCAGGGATAGTCGTGTTGATGGATCCAGTGCGCGTAGGTGTGGCTGATGCAATCCGAGGGGTGCAGGCGGCGGGCGCAAAAATTTTGTTGATTACCGGAGACAACCCTCAGACTGCTCTCGCGATTGCCAAGCGGGTTGGGATTGCCGGACCAGACGAACGCGCACTGACCGGCAAAGACCTCGAAGGCTATTCAGATCAAGAAATCCTAGCGCTGATTGAAGAGGTGCATGTCTTTGCACGAGTACTTCCAAATCAAAAACTTCGCATTGCTCAAATTTTACAAAAAGAAGGTGAGATAGTGGCAATGACCGGTGATGGCATCAATGACGCCCCGGCGCTCCGGCGGGCCAATATCGGAATCGCGATTGGTTCGGGTACTGAAGTGGCCAAGGAAGCGTCCGACTTGGTCTTGGTAGAAGATTCTTTTGCAACGATTTATGCTGCGATTGAAGAAGGTCGACGGATTACCTCTAATCTCCGGAAGATTGTGGGTTATTTACTCTCGACGTCGCTATCGGAAGTGGTACTTATTGGGGTAGCGATGTTAGTGGGGGCTGCGGCACCGATTTTGCCGGCTCAAATTTTGTGGGCAAATGTGATTGAAGAAGGATTAATGAGTGTTGCTTTTGCGTTCGAGAAAGGGGAGAAAGGTGCAATGAAGCGCCGACCACAAGATATTCACACCGAAGGTATTTTGTCGCGGGACATGCTGTGGTTTATGGCCTTTGTCATTACGATACTCAGTATGTTGACCCTCTCCCTATACTTTTATCTTCGAAACTATCTGCAAGTGCCACTTGAAGAACTTCGGAGCGCCATGTTCCTGTCAATTGCAGCCGACTCGCTCTTTATGGCTTTTGCCTTCCGGTCGCTAACAGTACCGATTTGGAAGATTCCACTACGGAACAATTTATTTTTTGTTGTATCATTTCTCATTTCCTCTGTGCTGTTGGTGGGAGCACTGCAGATTCCGTTTATGCGAACTATTTTGTCGTATCAGCCACTTCCGCTCTATGACATTTTGCTCGTCGGTGGCGTGAGCTTGTTGGGGTTGGTCACGATTGAACTTGGAAAATATCTCTTTTTCGAGAAACGCGACTAGGTGGTAGAATAGCCATATTATGGAAATGCTTTTGATTGGACTGGTGGTTTTACTCGTAGTCGGTAATGGGGTGACGCTGTATTTTTTGTTTACCAAACTAAACGCGCCCAAAGACGAAACTCCGAGCGAGAGTATGGTGCTGATGCAGCAGCAATTGCAGCAGCTACGCGATACTCTCGATACGAAGTTAACAGAAGGGACCCGGGCCGCCCAAGAGGGGAGTCAGCTGCAGTTTCGGGAGAGTAAAGACCTGATTCGACAAATTAGCCAAGACGTCAACAACGAAATTCAAAAAGTCATTAAAGGAGTGACCGAAGTATCTGAAAGTACCAAACAAGTATTCACTGTAGCGGAGGGTCTCCAGAACCTTGAAAAAGTTTTGAAACACCAAAAGCAGCGGGGAAACTTGGGTGAAGCCAGCTTGCAGCTGGCGCTAGAAAATATGCTACCAGCGGGTGCGTACAAGTTGCAGTACCTGTTCCCTGGGGGTGATATCGTGGACGCAATTGTAGAGACCAAAGACGGGATTATCCCGGTTGATGCAAAATTCTCACTCGATAATTACCGCCGGCTGGTTGATGCCACGAGCGATGATGAGCGGGATTTCTTAGAAAAGGAATTTAAAAATGATCTCAAAAAACGCATCGATGAGACCGCCAAGTATATTCGGCCCAAAGACGGCACCTTGCCGTTTGCATTTATGTATATTCCGGCCGAGGCCATTTATTATGACTTGTTGGTGAACGAAGTTGGTGCCAGCAAGGTTAATACTCGGTCACTGATTGACTACGCCTACAAAGATAAAAACGTGATTATTGTGTCACCGACGACGTTTGCAGCCTATTTGCAGTCGGTGTTGTATGGCTTTAGAGCCTTTAAGATTGAAGAGTCTGCCAAGCAAATTGGTAAGCAAGTTGAGCAACTCGGTCGTCATCTCAAAGCCTACGATGATTATTTTAAAAAAATGGGCAATAGTCTCGGTACGACAGTGAACCACTACAACGCTGCGCAGAAAGAACTGGGTAAGATTGATAAAGATGTCACCAAAATTGCTGGCGAGGGGGTTGATATCGAGCTGCTGACCTTGGAGAAACCGCAGAAAGTGGAGGAGTAAAAAACATAAGACCGCCAGATGTGGCGGTTTCGTAAGAACAATCTGGTGAGCGGCGGGGAGGAATCGCACTCCTCCCCAAATCTGGATTAGAAAGACCAGCCATCCCTTCGTCCGTGCGAACTGCCACGGGTTTCAGGTTTCCCTTGGAGTTCGCCTTGCGACCCAGTCACCCTGTCGCCAGGGTGGCTGAAACGGTCATCTCTTGGCCGCCTCTTCTTTTTCATTTTCTTGGCATGCTTTTTGCCGCTGCTGCCCGGCATTTTTTCACCGGGTTTGCGATGTCTCGCCATTTCGTCCTCCCAAAATAACAAAAGGTAAGTAAGAGAGTACCGGTTTGTTTTTTTTTGTCAAATGTATTGCATTTTATAAGGTTTCTGGTATGATGCGCCCACGTAAAAAAGATATATGGCAGACACAAAAACAACTGAACAGAACGTATCAAGCGAAATCGCTGTGATCGAAACCGGCGGCAAGCAATACATTGTGTCTGTCGGTGACATTATTGATGTTGAATTGGTTGGCGAGCACGCTGAGGGCGACAAAATCGAGTTTGACAAGGTGCTGATGAATGATGATGGTAAGTCAGCCACCATCGGTGACCCATACATAAAAGGGGCGAAAGTAACAGCTACCTACGTGACAGATAAAAAGGGCAAAAAACTCTCAATTGTTCGCTACAAAGCCAAGAGTAACCGTAACCGTAAGATTGGTCATCGCCAGAAGTACGCCCAAGTGAAGATTGACGCTCTCGCGTAAATCTAAAATCACTCCATCTACGTTGTCGCGTAACAGCAACATAAAATTCACCGTATATCACATACGTCTCATTTCACGTTACCTACGCTCCTCGTATCTAAAGCAATTTTGGCTTTACGCGTATCAGGGTGATAAAAACAAAATCGTACGAATAATCGTACGATTTTGTTTTTTGTAAGAATTTAGAAATGGAACGGGCCGGTCGCATTCTGCGCCCGGCCCGGTTTCGTTAGGTCACTGATTTCATCCATGCTTCCCATGTCGAGAAATCAGCGACTTTTACCAGGTCGAGCCTCCAGTCTGGGCAACGTTGCAGTGTTTTCGTTTCAGAAACACCATCTTCCGCAGCCCATTTGGTGCGCAACCGGTCGTATGGAGTTTGTGTCGTTTCATCTCCTTTCGATTCAACACAAATCCCGTTCTCACCACCCGGCACCATAATGCAACCCTTTTATAAAAATCAAATAATTAAGGGGTCCAACCCCTTAATTATTGGAGTTATGGAGA
>CAYGTP010000004.1:20357-54476 GCA_964352875.1 uncultured Candidatus Saccharibacteria bacterium | reverse complement strand
ACTAGTATTATTAACTGACTTTAGAAAAGGTGTGCCAATTTTGGGGTACCTTCCACTATAATCTTCTCGTATGCCTGGGGCACCATTGTCAGCTCCGCCATTTGCCAGGCCTGCATCATAGAATGTTTGTACGTCTTCCTTAGAGCCGACTTCAAAACACACATGCAAACCACTTATTCCAGCCTTACCTGTATGAATATAGAACTCGTATGAGTCTTCTGAACCGTAGCCAACAAAATCATCATGGTCTGCTAATTGTTTCAAACCAATACTACTTGCGATAGCATCATAAAAAACTTTTGCTTTTGCAATATCTGCTACAGGTAGTCCAATATGTCCTAGTTTCATATCAAGTTATTCAGTTTAGATTTTTAAATCTTCCATCCTCATACGGCGGGTAGCAGAATTCTGCAAATTCCAAGTCCCCAGTAGCTTCCCACTGTACTGTATCTCCCACCTTAATCTCTACTTCTGTTGAGGTGTCTGACGGAAAGTTATATCGAGTTTCGACACCATCAGTATCAGTAACACTTAAAATACCCTGATCCGCCAGAAATGTCTCCAGTGTTTTATCTCCCTTAAGTACTCTTTGCAGAGGAGTTTGATAACCTTTGCTGACTCGAATAATACCTAAATCTTTAGAGTTGTCGTCAATAAAACTGTAAACATCACATACGACACCATCTTTAACCTGAGAGGTCTCAACAAATGTCACTGCCTCACCACCAAATTCAGTAAGCGGTTTATATTTCTCCAACTCGCCAATAAGTCGTTCATAATTTTCTTTAGCTTCATTTTCTGCCCTCTGAGAAACAATGCGTTCAAACATCCAGTCAAGCTTACTTTTCACTTTTTCATATCCTTCAACTGGTGCTTTTTTGTTTACGAACATTTCTGCATTCGTTTCAAAAAAACTAACAGAGTCAGCGTCCATGATGGCATTTTGTTCAACATCCCCACCTTCTTCATGTCGATAAATCAAGTGAACGACTTTATCGATAAAATCTTGATCTAAACCTTCTTCTAACAAGAATTCTTTCATTATTTCACCACCTCGTTCTTGATGGTAACGTAGGAAGTCTTTATCAAGATAATCTTTAGGAACTTTTGTATCTTCGTCCCGAAAAGCCCTTTCAATATCATGAGAATAAGCTGCTACTCTATGAGCCTCGGTACATTCAGGGAGAAATTTCTCTAACCAATATACTGTTCGCTCAAAGTGTGGTTTTTGTTTACCTTGGTATGCATTGTCAACGAAAGCAATCGTTTTGTTATAGGTGGTCATATATTAATTTTTTCCACTAAATTACTCTCAGACACTATTTCCAAGAGAGACTCATGCAAGTGACCATTAGATAGCAATGCACCTCGGATGTTTTTATCGTACCGTTGCTCGTTACCAAGTAAATCTGTAACTTTTCCACCAGCTTCCTCGACAATAATTTTAGCTGCTGCCATGTCCCATGGCTTGCAACCGGTAAAAACAATGCCATCAAAACCACCAGTTGCCAGAATGGCTGACCCCTCACAGATGGCGTATACCGCTGGAGTGCGACCTCCTTGTTCATGAATGCGCGATGCTACATGAGACTGTGACCATCCAGTTTCAATCATTGCATCAGCCACCTTAGTCACTTCGCTTACTGACACAACAGTATCTGTTTCAATTAGTAGAGCACCCTTACCTTGCTCAGCATAAATAGTTCGTTTTGCTAAAGGGTTGTGTAGAATGCCAGCAACTGGAACTCCGTCATGTACAAAAGCAGCTGAAAAGGCAAAAAGTGGTGCACCAATAGCAAACATCTTTGTTCCATCCAGAGGATCAACAACGATGAGGTTTTTGTTTGTTTCGTCCCAAGCCTCTTCTTCGCCCAAAATACCGTAATCTGGGAAATATTTCTTAGTTTCCTTAATAACTAGACTATTTATCTCCAAGTCCGCTTTAGTGACTGGCGACATGTCTTCTTTAATATCTGCTACAACTCCGCCCGGGTTATGGTATTTCAGCATTATTTCATTAGCCTGCTGTGCGAGTGATACCAAAAAATCTTTTTTATCCATAACTTAATTTACATCTACAAACTTACACAGCTCATTCCAAATACCTTCTGCAATCTCAATTTCTCCTGACTCTTCAGCTTTCTTAACTCTACGGTCACCAAGTTCACCAGGCATTACAATTTCTTGCCCCTCAATTGGCTTAGCAGATTTGATTTCATCAACCATCTGCTTTGCTCGCTTCATATATTCTTCCTTTCCAGCAAACAAACCTGGATCAATAGCGATAATGAACGTACCAGCCCCATCTTCTTCATTGGCTCCAGCAATGCCAGCCAATGAAAAGGCGCTACCCATGAGTTGCACAAATACTGACAGTCCATAACCTTTGTGATCTGCAAAGGTTTTGATGGCACCACCTACATTTTCACCTTCACCATCTTCCATAACTTCGTTTGGATCAGTGGTTGGATTACCATCTGCATTGAGAGCAACACCTTCAGGCAACTGTTCACCTTTCAGACGAGCTTCTACAACACCAAAGAATGCAATTGCTGCTGTGGCATTATCGAAAACTACTTCACCTCCATCGTAGGGAAAGGCGTATGCCAATGGATTAGTACCTAGTTTTGGTTCAGATGAGCCAGCTGGTGCAACGGCAGCAAAATCACCGTTTCCAACGGTCATAAAACAGATGTAGCCAGCTTTCGAGATGCGACGAGCAAAGTAACCAATGGCACCCGATGATGTGTGAGTATGGTTGGTACAAGCAACACCAACACCATGTTCCTCAGCTAGTCCGATTGCTCTATCAGCAGCTTTAGCAGTAGTAGCCATAGAGTGACCTCCGGAGAGCAGAACGCCACACTTGTTTTCTTTAGCTACTTTAAATTCCTCAATATCTTCTGCTTTTGGTACACCACCGGTAGCGATCTTGGCAATACCTTGGTTGTTGCCTCGCATTTCAGCATAAAGCAAAGTATCGATGATTGCTTGAGCATCTTCTCCCGTATAGCCAAGTTTATTGACACCAGTAGTTACTTTTTCTTTGAGTTCTGATACTTGTACTTTCATAATAAATTAGTTAATTAGTGGAAGGTACCCAAAAATTCATACTTTTTTATTTTTAATGCTCATATCAATCCTCCATAACTTCACTTGGGAAGTCATAAAGGCATACGTTAGAAACAATGCTATTAAACCTACAAGGTATGGTAGTAGAGTACCTACAATCTCAATCCCTATATACAAAATCGCTATATGCAAGATTATAAATACTACTCTACCTTCAGTTGGACCAAGTCCAAATAAACTTATTTGAAATTCTCCATTTGTACTTACAAGTAGAAAAGAGTGGACCATAAAACCGCTAGCCAGAGCAAAAATCAAGAAAATCCAAGCATTGAAACCTGTTATAAGTGCATATCCAAAGATTATCGAACACATAAATACAAAGTCCAAGAAATGGTCCACGTAATACCCCCACTTAACCAAACCAGTATCTCTATATCTACCTAGTGAACCATCTAATAAATCGGTAATATATTGCAATACTACAAGTACAGGAATATACCAGTAATACATACCGTTTTCTGTGCCTAGGTAAAAAAATATAACAACCATGCCACTCCAGAGTAGTGTCAACCACGTAAGATGGTATGTTTCTATCCAATTAGGCACACGAGGCACAATGAAGTTTTTAAGTCCATCTTCGGCATCTTTAAGCAACCATTTGCCAGTTTTTTCTTTCAGTGCATTATCATTCATACATAAAATTATAACGTGAAAGGTACACATAAATCTGACTTATGCCAATATGCTATCGTTTTGCAGGTCAGGAACCATCACTTTGACATCATTTTGAGCATAATAAGTTCGAACAGCCTCAAAGGTCCGGAGCAAAATCAAAAAGCTTTAGGACCAGCGGTATAATCGCTGTAGGTCTGTACCCTGACAGGACAGGTTATAATTCAGTGATGAGGTTTTATCGTAAACATGATGCTTTGATTGTTGAATCAGAATGGATAGTCAAAGTATCTGGACTTTTAATGGCGGGCTCTAAAGGTGCTCGCGATGCAAAAGCAGCCGCCTTTTTTCCATTTGTGTTCGTGAGAAAAGCAGAATATGCAACACCAATTTTTATCAATCATGAACGTATACATTTCAGACAACAACTTGAAACCTTATTTGTAGGCTCATGGATTCTACATTTTTGTGAAGACCTGTATTCAAGACTTTTCCTTAAACTTAAAGCACCTGACTACTACTTATATAGAGCTGTTGAACAAGAAGCATATCGCAACCAACATGACATGGACTATTTGAAAAATCGAAAATGGTTTAGTTTATTTAAATACATCAGCGACAAGAGAAGACTTTCTTTTGTTGAAGGCAAGGCACCTGAAGTTATTATTGGAGATACATTATAACTTCGTTATGACTGGGTTTTTAGTTCAATTTTCCTGCAAAATCTAAACACTTTGTTCATTTCCTTGTTTTGCCATCTCCCTGATAAACGTCAGATTCCTAAACACATTTTCCATATATTCTTTGTCTGAAAATCTGAAAAGATGGATATAAGTTTGTCTTGGCTGGGGAGCATAATGAGACAAACGCCCTTTCGGGGCATTTTGTGTTGAATTAAAAAGCTGATTTGGTTCTGACTTGACAATATTTTCAAGTATACTATGATACGAGCACGTGGAGGGTAACGCTGCCGAAACAGCCAATCCTGACGGAGCCCTGATGGGGTGACCATGAAGAGTCAAGATTGAACACCTTGGTCTCTGGCACGTCTCGATAAAATTTCAGTTCAAGTGGGGTCGGTACCAACTAAACACCGAATCGCTGTCGGGTGAATGCCGCTGGCTCCGACACTAAACAGCTATATTGAGCAAAGAGCCCACTGTATGCTCGATGAATGTAATCGTGGTGCCGTGCGACCTAACAAAACCGAGGCGCACCAAGTTGAAAGGGTTTTCGGCTTCGGCCGGCCCCCGTCTGTTTCGGCAGATGGGGGTTTTTATTTTTACATACTGAATTGAATAGTTACTTCTTTGTTAATTAACAACCTATTCCAATCTTCAAGCGCAATAAACCAGTCAAAAGTTCTGAATGTGTCCATGTTGTAGAGCAAATTAAAGAAGTCCCCTTTCGGGGTCTTTTTTTATTTGCTCCGGCGGAGAAAGGTCTGTGAGACCTTTCGTCAGGATTCCAAGGGTTAGTCAGATATTTTGCGACTGGAAGGAGTAAAAATATTGACAACCTGTACTGATCCTGTAAGGATCGAAACTCCTGCCGCCGGAAGAAAAGTTGACTTTTTTATAAAATTGTGATTTTGTTTTATCGGAACGATGTTCCTCCAGCTACCCCCGAAGTAGGACAGTTAATTCATAATGATACACACTCGGTATCTTAAAGTTAAGACACTCCCGTGGTCGGTCGTTCAAGAAAGCATGGATCTCATCCAGATCTTCTTGAGTCACTGATGCTATGTCACGTCGCTTGGGTACGAAACAACGTATCCAGCGGTTTGTATTCTCTACCAAGCCTTTCTCCCATGAGTGGTACGGGTGGCAGAAATAGATTGGTGCTTGTATGATAGTTTCTAATTCACGCCAATGCGTGAAGGCAATATCGTTGTCGGTGGTGATACTTTGAACGGTGATACCACTGAACATATCAGAGAACGCTTGACTTATGGTCGAGCGTTTTCTGTTTGGTAGTTTCTGCACCATACTGTGCTTGGTGAGTCGGTCGGTGGCCACCAGAAGTACGTACGAGCTCTGTTTAGACACAATGAAGTCGAGTTCGTAGTGACCAATCTGGTTTGTCGTATCTGGCCGTATATCAATGTATTTTCGTCCATCGTCACACACTTTATGCTTTTTCCGCTTGGGCCCACCTCTTTTCTTGTTCCACCGCCAAAACAGACGATACTCCAACCCACGGTGTTCAATGAACTTGTATATCGCTTTGGCTGAACAACTGATATTCAGTTCTTCTCTAAGATATCCACTGATCTGTTTTGGTGTCCATTTGAGTTCGAGTTTTGATTCTACGAATCTAACCAAGAAACTGTCTAGAGCTACCTTCAAGCACTGTCGCTTAGCTCGCCACCGACGTTGGCTCACCTTTAACTGCGCCTTCTTGGCTTCATACACACCCTTCACCATATTCCGGCTCAGTTCCCGACTGATGGTATTTGGACTTCTACCAAGAAACTCTGCTATTTCTCTGATCGCTACGTCAGCACTCCACAGTTTCTCAATGGTGAAGCGTTCTTCAAAACGTAACTGTTTGTATTTTTTCATAGACAACAATTCTATTTAATTGCTGTCCTACTTCAAAGGTAACTGGAGGGTTCCTTCCATTGTGTACGGCGATGCTCGTGCATGCAACCTGTTCGGCGATGCCGACAACAAGGAGACTTTCAATGTCAACTCGTGATCTGGACTGGGAAGTCGGATTCGAATTCAACGAAGACAACAAGATTATCACCTTTTTCCGGGGTAACGGAAAGGGTGCTGTCCCTAAAAACGGCCGGTTTCCGCTCGGCACATTCCTCGGCAGCACCGGCCCGGGACTCTTCCCTCCAGTCCTGGAAGAATATGTCGACCTGACTTGCAAGCCAGAGTTCGATAAAGTCCCGCAACACCTAGTGTTCAAGTGCCAGGAACACCTGTGCTTCATTTGGCTGATGTGGAAAACCTCCGATTCCGGAGAAAAGCGTTTGTTCTGGGCTCAGAATATTGCCCACGACTGTTTCGCCGATCGGATGTACCAGATCACCAAACGCAACGGCTTAATGGTCGAGGTTGACGGAGCGATCTACGCCAGTCAGGGTGTCTGGGGTTCAGGCAACTGGCTCGGTAGCAAGCCTATCGAGCAACGCTGTATCATCAAGATCTTGCAGTATCTCGAAGGCCGCATCTTGGCTGAAGAGCTGGTTGCAACATAATTCTCTAACCGACGCCGCCCCGGTATATGGGCGGCTTTTTTATGCAAAATTAATCTGACCTAACTCCTTTTCAACACTCACCCAATCCAAGGTTCGAAACTAATCCAACTGGCGGAACACTTGACATAATTGTTCTTTTGTAGTATTTAAGTAAAGACAGGCGTGGCCTGCGAACACCATAACTGGGGGTTAGTATGACCTATATCGTAATTGTTCTGTATCTACTGGGCGCCAAGCTCGAGTTCGACTACAGCGCCGTGTGTCAGGGAATGCTTCACGAGCAGAACAAGACTGCTCACAAGAAGCCGACGGTCGGGAGCTGCCTCAAGAGTGCCGTCATCTGGCCGGTCTACGCGATCTACAGGGTCCTGATCTGATCCATCCGCCGTAATGCACATTCAACACGAGACCCTGTGGTATACGCAGGGTCTCATTTCGTTGTAGCTTCTTCAAAAGAACCTAATTCTTTCTCAATATCCAACCAATCCAAGGTTCGAAACTCGTCCAGCATGCGGAGCAAATTAAAGAAGTCCCCTTTCGGGGTCTTTTTTTATTTGCTCCGGCGGAGAAAGTGACTCAATGTCACTTTCGTCAGGACTCGAAGCCCGATTGAGCAAGATTATGAGTTTGCGAAATAATCTAGCCAAATGGGATACTGCTTGTGTAGCAAGAGAGATTCCTGCCAGCAAAATTCATGGAAGAAAAGGTGGCTGACCCCATTTCCATTGACCCCATTTCCATTTCCTCTTGGCCCCATTTCCTCTGCACATTACCCAATGCCATTGACTTTTACACTATTGTATGTTACTTTATTTGGTGGTTTTTTTGAAAAAAACAAAGGGAGAAAAAGATGCACGGTCACGACATCCTGTCGGAGTGCCGCGGACCCGAGCGGGTCTACGATGACCGCGACCCGCCGACGCCGAACCAGTCCGGCCGTACCGGAGACCGCAAGGTCTACATGCTCCGTCTGGAGAAGGAGACCTGCGGCGACTGCGACAGCAGGGCTCGACAGCCCCGCCGAAAGGGTCGGCGCCACCGCCTGAACCAGGACGGCCAGAGCGTCCGGCGCGACCGCCGGAACACCCACCGCCAGATGGACCACATCTGGCTTGCCGAAATGGGGAATGGTGGCTTCGACGAGAACATCGTCGCAGTCTACCTGGACTACTCCAGGTACGAGGGTTTCTTCCCGGTTGCGAAGGGCTTCTGGGCGTCGGATCGGGCCTGGCAGAACGCCAAGCGGCTGCTGGCCGTCAACGGCATCGACGAGGCGTTCGCCGATGCGCACTGGGCCGGGTACGGAGATCAAGACGATCTCTGGAACCTCGTTGAGTGGGAGGACGAGCTCAACGATCGACACTGGGAGTTCTACTCCAAATACGGCTGGGAGGAGGACCCGTTCTGGGACCGGTACGAGGACGACGAAGACTCGTTCCACGACAGGTGGGACGACTGGTTCGTTCCGCCCGAGCCGCTCACTGCCGAGGAGATTCGGCAGATCGAGCAGGAGGAGGAGGCCGCGCTCGAGGCCTACGTACCCGCGCAGTTTGGCGGGCCGCGCGGCTGGCGAGCTGAGCGAGTCAGCCGCGCGGCCTAAGCCGCCAACCGATCACGGCGTCCTCCCTACCATCGTCCAAAGAAGAGGACGCCAACAACCTGCCGCGCAGCTTCCCAGCTGCGCGGCTTTATCTTTTTTCAAAACAATCGAGTAACAAAAAAGATAAATGATAAATGGGGTCAGACACCTTTAAGTAAAAATAATCGTGGTATATTTTGCAGATAGCTCTGGGGGGAAAGGTGTCTGACCCCATTTCTAGACAACACATAAATCATGAAAATATTGTTCCTGTCCCCATTTATCATGAGTGAGACGGTAGAACTTTTATATTTGAAATACTAGAAAAAGAGTGTTATTACTTAATTCCCCAGTTATAGTTCTATACAAGCAGAAGAGGTGGTCCGTGATTAGCTTCAAAATCGTCCCCAATACCGGCGGGACTGGCGAAGTAGTGGAAGTTCACAAGGATGGTAAGGTTGTTGCGACCATTCATCCTGGCAGACCTGGTCACGACATCCAAATCGTCAGCGCCCACTTCGCGGGCGAGTTGGCGACAGGAAACCGTTTTCCAACAGGCATCGAGATGAGCAACGGGGAAAGGTTTGTCCCCGTACCCGCGGTCAAGATTACTTTTGACCAGCGGCCATACAAAATCAATCCTGGCGTCTATACAATTCAAAGAAAACCCAAAGAAGTTACATAGACACTTCTCACGTTTCTCTGTCATAGGAGCCCCGATGGGTTCCTATTCTTTTATGAGAAACTGGGAATATAAACGTACGGATTATTTTGAAAATAGGTTCTAACGTCGTCCAGCACGCGGAGCTAATATTGACATACCACTTATACAGTGGTATAGATCTATCACCTCACCGTGATGGGAGGTTGGTACAGAATAGTCTGTTCCATGCTCGTTGAAGGAGAAGAAAATGAGCGATTTTGAAATGACCAACACGCAGGGGTGCTGGACGGCTCTCATCGGTGCAGTGACACAGCATCTTAAGGTCGGCAACTTCATTACCCAACTGAATATGACTCAGCCTGCCCGAGGTTAAATGGGGTCAGACACCTTTCTTTTCTCAAATACATTGCATAATATTATCCCTGTTTCGGCCTTCCCCTCTCACGCTGAGTCGACTGAAGATTATGTCGCTCAACCATATCTAGCACATACGTATCACTTCCAAACGGAACCCCTTTATCCCTCGCTAAAGATATTTTTTCATACTCTTTTGGGGTGAGTGGTTGCTGGAGTAGTTGTAAATATTGAGACGGCTCAACTGTTGGCCAAGGCGTTAGTATTCGCTGTTCATCGACAGTTCCTTTGTAGCGACGATACAGACTGGAATATTTCCAGTCTGTCGCAGTAGTCACTAGTTTAGCTGTTAATGGATTACGTTCAACATACCGCAATACTGTAAGGAGATGTTGATCTTCTTGTACAAGAAATGATTTATACCGACCTTGATACACTGGACCTTCACCGATAGTATGAGTTTTCACTCGATGACGTTGGGTGTGTGTCACAGTCAGTCGCTTCATAAAATTAGACAAATCACCATCATTTTTTGGACGTATGACTAAATGCCAGTGATTTGACATCACAGTATACCCCAAGATATCAACTGTGGTTATGTCGCATACTTCCTCTAATATATTCTCAAATAACTGGTAGTCTTCGGGTTTATGAAAGATTGTATGTCTACAGACTGAGCGGTTGAGACAGTGATATACTTCACCACCAACTTCAACACGAAGAGAGCGAGCCATCTGCAAAATATACCACGATTATTTTTATTTAAAGGTGTCTGACCCCATTTCCTCCCATTTCCTTTACTGACCCCATTTCCTTTATTTAAAGGTGTCTGACCCCATTTCCTAAAAGTCAGATTCCTAAACATATTTTCCATATATTCCTTGTCTGAAAAGATGGATATAAGTTTGTCTTGGCTGGGGAGCTTACAAATTTTAAAATTGTAGTATAGTATCGGTCGGCCTTTGACACAACAGGAGGAGACCATGGTCTCTCAAACCATCATGCGCCTCCTCGAGGACGCATTCGCCAGCAGCTGTCTGACGCACGCTTCAGTCGTGCTCGGCGAGATTGCCAACAAACCACATCTCATCGCAGGACAGCAAGTACCTAGTAAACCGTCCCGCAAGATCGCCAGCTTCCGCAATGAATTGCTGAGCGGTAGTGTCGCCAACTGGCCTCGATCGCTGAACGGTCTCAGCAACATCGACGTGGCTTATACGGGAACGGGTTTTGAGGGTTATTTGTTTGCTTCATCACTTGAGATCCCCCCCCGAGCTGTTTACATGGGCACGCAGTGATAAGCGAGTGTGGTATGTTAACAACGTCGCAGTCGAAGTGGAAGAAGTACAAAAAACGAATCCGTTCGGCATGCTCGACCACCTGAATGGTGAGTCAAATATGTTTTGGTTCGCAGAATCAGTTACTGCGGAGTACATGGAGCAGCGGGTTTCCTGCAACCTCGTGCTGGTCACAAAATGCGACAGTAAGTGGTATATACGAGCGTTCTTAAACCCACTCAAGTCAACATCCGCGCCACTGATATCGATGCCGGAGCAACGCGATATCATCGATGCTTTACTGCGTCCTCGTGGCAAGTCTCAGGATGCAATTGTCGCACAGTCACCGGTGAAGCTTCCCAAAAGTGCTGCAAGAGCACAAGCGCATATGATCAGACTGAGCAATCGTCTATATGAAGCCTATCCGCTTCGCGGCATGGCTGGTGGGCTTATGTGTGTGATGCTGCCAGCCGATTCGAGAATCCTCATCTCAAGTCATCTAAGCGACCTGATGTGGAAAATTCTGGGGACGATCACAGCCTGGTCGGCTGAAATCTATGAGGACGCTAATCCTGTACTTGTTGAAGAAGGTGTTGCAGGCAACAGAGGGACGATGGCGCAAGCTCCTCGGCAACGGCGTATCTTCGAGCCGGAGGAAGTGTTCGCAATCAAGCGTACTCGCTACCCCTCCCCAGGCAGCGGCAAGCCCACATCTGGTGAATCAGGTAGAGGTAGTTGGGAGCACGACCCTCACACGCGCAAGAAACACATTCGGCGTAGGTGGGGGCACAGAAAACTTCCACTTGAGCAGCAGGAGTGGATCGAGATACCCGAGGCAAGAGTGCGATCGGACAAGGATCCATCGCCTGGGGTAGCGCCGGGTACCCTAGTCAAGGGCAAAAAACAATAACAACGAGCCCAGTAATGCAGCGGAAGAGCGCGGCGTTGCTGGGCTCTTTCACTTTTAATACACAAACTAAGTTTCGAACATCCTTCATCCAGCAGAGCAACGAAAATGAGCCCTAATTGCAGGGCTCATTTTTAGTACGAGGGTTGGTAGTTCGAACCTTTGTTATACTTTGAACATGTCAAAAATAATTCTCATTGGTGGTCCCCAACGTTGCGGGAAGACCACCTTAGCTCAAAGTGTATCAAAAGAGCTAAATATACCCTGGATAACCACAAGTACTCTAGAAGCAGTTGTTCGACGATATACTCCAATTGAACAAGAAAATGAGCTCTTCCCAAAATCTATGTTGAGAAAAAAAACTGACGGTGGCAATGACAACATGTACTCAACATACTCAGCAGAAAAAATAGTCGAGAGTTACTTCAAACAATCAGATACAGTCAGCGATGCCATCCGAGGATTCGTTACACATGTTAGCCAACAAGATTGGGGTTATATTCTTGAGGGATATCACGTTACTCCCAAACTACTGGCACAAATCAAAAGTGATGGTCTTGCCGTAGAATCTATTATTTTGATAAACACAAATCCTAACGAATTAATTAATAGATCCCTTTCGAGTAAGGTAACTCATGATTGGTTACGTGACGAGATAAGTAATAAAGATAATTATACAAAGATTGGTGAAATGATTACTTTATACAGCAACACACTAAATAAAGAAGCAAAGAAACATGGGATAAGCGTTGTAGATATGGGGCAAGACTTTCAAAAAAGCTTTAGTGAAGTTTTTGATTCTTTGAAATAAGGTAATTTACACCAAAACGCTATTATTCTGCAGGTCAGGAAGCATCACTTTGACATCATTTCGAACATAATAAGTTCGAACGGCCTCAAAGTGCCAAAAGTGTTTAGATATTACCGGAATACATTGACAAAAATTATTATTATGATATCATATAAAGAATCAATTATATCTCTGTTTCTGGACTACAGTCGATTTTACGGCACAGAATTGTATATTTGGTACATTAGTAAATTAGTTTCTATACCGAAATGCAATCTGGAAAAATTGCAAAGGTAGATGATCGTGGCTTTGGTTTTATAACTCGAGACGGTGAAGAAAAAGATCTTTTCTTTCACTCTAACGAGCTTAAAAACGTCCAGTTCGATGAACTGCGAGTAGGCGACGAACTCACCTTTGAAATTGCTGAAGGTCCGAAAGGATTGAACGCAGTCAACGTCAACAAGGCATAACTTGCCTGACACAAAACCCCACGTCAATATGACGTGGGGTTTTGCTTTACTCTCCCGTTCTTATTCTCAAGAAGTCCTTAATAAATGATACTAGTGGTATAGTATTAATACTCGATGTTAATCTATAAAAATTTTATGAAAACATTACAATGCGATCTCTGTGATCATGAGACCTCAGGCGAAACCTTTACAGACTGGATGAATAATCTCAAACCTCACTACATAGAAGCTCACGCTGATATAATGAGCGATCCTAACAAGACCCCAGAAGATATGAAAAAGTGGATGGCAGAGAATCAACTACGCTTTGATGCTGCGCCATCAAGCTAAACGACCCGGATATCAGGGTCGTTTAGGTACCATTATTTTTTATTCTCGCTGAGTGCAGCTGACTCAAAGACCATTTCTTCTATTAATTCTCGGTCTTCCATAACCGACTCTGAAATATGCCAGTACGGCATCGGGGTCGGTTTTTTGGTTTTGTGTCCAGTGTAGATAAATGGCTCGCTGCCAAGGACCTCGTACCGCGCCTGATTACTCTCCCCTACTTTAAAATATAAGTCACTGTCGCTAGTGATGATAGCAAATATACGGCCGGCTTGATATATGCCGTACCCACCAAACATTTTCTTCGCAGTAACATTAGGGATGTGCCCAAGCACGTCTCCGACTACATAGTCACAAAAATCATCAATCGGCTTAGCCATGACTATTTACGTACTTTGATATGTTGACTGATTACCACCTGCCCGGCCGCTCCCCCGTTGGCAGTCTGAAACGAGGTATAGAGATTGTCCTTTTCGGCTTGAATGATTTGGTAGCCGGCGACGTTTTTGTCACTTTTAATAGTCCAGCCTTGCGCTGCAAACGCTTCTCGGTACCACTCATTTACTTCTGCAATCGACGCCTCTGCGCCTAAACTGAGCGACACGTCACGCGCCGACTCGCCATCGGTATCTCGCACATTGGTGAGTGTTGTATTTGGATATATTGGAATTGCTGGTAAATCTGCAGGCACAGCCAGCTCGGTTGCTGCTACCACCTCCTCGCTCCCTACCTCGTCACCAGGCGTATCAGCCAATAACATCCCGACAACTACTAAGCCCCCAAATGCCGCGATTCCCAGTAATACATTCTTTTGCATAGATTTAGATTATCAACTTCGTACCTTACCGTTATACCATGTATCCCCACCTCTTAGCAGTTCCCACAATAAATTTTCCTTTGATATACTAAAAAATAATATGATTTTTTGGGAAACGCTGCAAAAACTGGTTGATGAGAGTGTGGTTGTAATCGATCGCCGCAAAGACTCCGCACCTCCTACCTATGATGACTATATATATCCTTTTGATTACGGATATCTTAGTGATACGGTCGCACCTGACGGACATGGGATCGATTGTTGGGTTGGTTCCCTTGGCGGGACAACAGTAACCGGCATTATTCCTGTCGTCGATCCCGTTAAACGCGACAGCGAAATGAAAGTGTTGCTTGGCTGTACGATGAATGATATGCAGATTATCTTAGCTTGCCACCAGCGTGGCAACATGCAGGCTATGTTAATCGAGAAGATAGACTAACCTATCTATGCACATTAGAAATTACAACCCAGAGACTGATTATCCAGCTATTGAAGCTTTGTATCAAGACAGCACTACGTATGGCGGACAATTTGATCCGTTGAAAGATAGCAAACATCGATTGGACAACCTGGAAGCAGCTAAACCAGGAAGTATTTTAGTAGCTGAAGTTAATGAACAAATTGTCGGCACTGTTACACTCTTGGAAGATGGACGGTCAGCGTGGCTATTTCGCTTTGCGGTACAATCAGAACACGAGGCTGACATTTCTGCTGCGCTCTACCAGCATGCGAAAGCAATTTTGCAGGCCCGCGGTCATCAAGTAGTGATTGTATACGCCCCAGAAAATAATGAACAGTTCGAGAAGCGATACGCTGGAATCGGCTTCACCAAAGGCAATAATTTTACCGCGTATTGGCACACTATTGACTAAGCCTTCCAATCGGTAATTATCAGTGAATCATTTTTTTGACTGACAACCACTTTTTGACCGTCGCGCCATTTCAGATTACGCACTAATTCAATCGGGAGCGTAATCATTACACTACCACCTGAATTTTTATATAGTTTGCGTACATTTCGATTTTCTAAAGTCCGTCTTGGCATGTTTTTAGAATACCACAATTAATTTCGAAATTAATTGTGGTATTACATCATCACTGATAGTCCTTGATCGCCCGGGCGGCGTGCACGGCAGCAGCCGCATAACCACGGGCGTGTTCGATGCGCGCGACCGCTTGCGCGTCGGTGTCTGTAGTAAGTACTCCAAACGCGACCGGTTTCATATGTTTAATCTGAATATCTTTCACTGCCTCAGTCACAATCTTGGCCACAAAATCAAAGTGAGCCGTATCACCTCGGATGATCGCTGCGATAGTCATTAAACAATCAATCGACTGCGACCGCGCCATTGCTTCAAGCGCAACTGGCATATCAGCCGCCCCCGCCACTTCAAGAATGTGAATATTACCAATCGGGATTTGATAGTCTTTGGTTAAGGTTTCAACTGCCAACTCTTTCATGGGTGCAGTAATGTGACTATTAAAGAGTCCGACTGCAATGCCGACGGTGTACTCGCTCGCATCAAATGGTACTAACCTCCCCGCGTTGGTTGCATCTGCCATATCTAACGTTATTTATTAAGAATGTACTTCCCTATCATATCAAATTCTAGGTTCACCATATCACCGACCTTCATATCAGCAATAGTAGTATGAGAAATAGTATGAGGAATAATTGCAACAGTAAATGTGTCAGGCCTTTTCTCTGCCACTGTGAGACTAATACCATTAACCGCAATTGAGCCTTTTGGTATTAACAAAGCGGCTTGACTCAGTTGATAATTGATAGTAATCAACCAAGAATCAGGTTTTTTTTCTAATCCCTTGACAGCACCAACAGCATCAACATGTCCCTGCATCAGATGCCCATCAAAACGACCGGAAGCCATCATCGCACGTTCAAGATTTACTCGGGCCGGGATTACGTCACCAAATAACGAGTGAGTGAGTGTTTCTTGCATCAACTCAAACGTCAGCCCGGTGTCGTCATTTAGAACCACTGTCAAACAAACTCCATTGACAGCGATTGATTGACCGAGCG
Organism: uncultured Candidatus Saccharibacteria bacterium; assembly: GCA_964352875.1. Classification (GTDB taxonomy): domain Bacteria; phylum Patescibacteriota; class Minisyncoccia; order Phycocordibacterales; family UBA918; genus OLB19. Next base: position 38,292 of record CAYGTP010000004.1, on the reverse strand, counting down.
CAATCTCCCACCCAACTGGGCGTTCGACTACCAGCCGCAGCAACCCATCATTTACGACATGAGAATGAACCGCTCCTGTAGCTTCAACTATTCCGGTAAACATACATTCATTGTCTTGATTGTTTCTATATCGCTCGCGATGTCTGCGCGCAGAGCTGATTCATCATTATATGTCCGAAATGGGCGCAGGTATTGTTGGACTGAATATACCAACGTTTGTCCATACAAATCACCCGAAAAATCAATTAGATGGGCCTCGACTTTAGGCGTGCCCGCTGCATCAAGCGGACCGATGACTATCCCGGATTTGTATACCTGATTATTTGCACACACTGTAACCGTACCTGCATACACGCCAGGGTCTAGTGACAACTCTGTAAGACTCGGCGTCACACTACTTAAATTTGCAGTCGGGTAACCTAGTTTCCTTCCGTAGCCGTCGCCGGATACAACGACTCCCTTTAATATAGTTGGTATTAACATGTCTGCATTACCTTAAAATTAAAATATCCGTTGAGCAAATAATTTCCAATCCCAACCAATCCAGCAACCATAGTACGCACGATATACAACTGCACACTTGCATCGCTGGTTAACAACCACATTAAGAGAGTAGTTATACAGAGGCCGAGCATAGCAAGAATAAAAAAGTAGAGATGACCAGTCAAGAAACCACGTTTTGTTCCTCGAAAAACCCATTGCCGACTAATACTGTAATTAAGTGTGACTGCGATAGCAAAGGCAACCATTGTGGCTAGCACTACCGACACATGAAACAACTCAATCAGAGCAAATAATAAAAGTAAGTCAAATCCAAAAGTCGTGATACCGACAAGTGAATACTGCAAGAAGCGTTTATGAAAAATATTAGCGATGATTGACTGCATGGCCGCTAATCATACCAGAGACTTTATACGTGAGAACCCGCCACCCACCCGGTAGTCCAGCAGAGCTGCAGTGAAAACCCACCCGATGGTCGATTGATGTGTAACACGTCGCCGGTAAAATAGAGATTGTTGTGATGCTTGGAACGCATCGTCTTGGTATCAATGTCTTTGAGGTCCACTCCCCCATCACTGATGACGGCCCAGTCCATTCCCATCGTGTCAGTTACCGTTAGAGGCATATTTTTAAGTACATCAACCAACTTGTGTCGATCGTCACGGCTCACGCTATGGACTTTAGTTTCTGATAATCCGGCCGGTAGCAATGAAGCAACTGCCTCAGACATACCAGCCGGTACGATTTCCTTTAAAATATTCTTTAGGGTTTTATTTTTATTGATTTGAAATAGTTCGAGCACTCGGTTGCGAAGAGTACCAATTTCAGTATCAGGATACATATCAATACTGGTTTTGACTTCGCCAAATTTATTCAAAAGCTGACGCACTTCATGAGATGCATTCAGGATCAACGGGCCAGACAGGCCAAAGTGTGTAAAGAGAATTTTACCAGTTTTAGAAAATCGCCCGGGCGTTGTAGCGGTAGCTCTGAGCCTATCGGTTCCAAATGTTATTTTCATAAATGACAACGTGGTGCCAGACAGACTCGTCACCCATTCATCCGGAGAAACGAGAGGTACAATATTGGGGCTAGATTCATGAATGGTATAACCAAGCTTCTGGAGCCACGCAAAACCTTCGCCAGCTGAACCAGTCTCTACGTGTGACGCACCACCACTCGCCAAAATATATGCATCAGCCGTATACGTACCAGCTGATGTCTGCAAGCCAGTGATGTGGCCAGCGGTAGCGGTCAAGCCTTCGGCTCGAGTTTTAAGTTTTAGTTCTACGTTATTACTCGTCACATATGTTCGCATGACTCTCGTCACGTCAGGAGCAGACTGTGTCTCTGGAAACGCTCGCTTGCGCGCTTCAACCACTAATGGCAAACCCCGAGATTCAAAGAAATTCCAAGAATCTTGCATCCCATGTTGTGACAGTGGTGAATGCAAAAACTTAGCTGCGTCACCATAATTTTCCAGAAGCAGTCGAGAATCAGTCTCAGCATTTAGAATATTGCAACGACCACCCCCGGTAATTGAGAGTTTCTTACCGAGATCTTTGTTTTTTTCCACTAACAACACGCGCTTGCCACGCTCTGCTGCTCGTCCAGCCGCCATCATACCGGAAGCTCCGCCGCCGATTACAATAACATCATAGTGGTTATTAGTTGACATAACACGCAAAGAGTAGCATAAATATCAATAAAGTAAACGTTTTGCGTCCAATTATCAATCTCAATGGCTAAATACTGAACCTGGCAATGGGCCATCAGTTAAAAAATTTAACTCAGACTGCAACTTCCCGTATAATGCGCACTCTATGCCAGAACTCCCTGAAGTCGAAGTGGTACGTATCCAACTCAAGCATAAAGTACGCGGTAAAACGATAGCTTCGGTTGATGTTTTTCATGACAAAACGGTGGCTTACGAAACCGCAATAGAAGAAATACTAGTTGGTAAAACTATTGCTAACATCGACCGAATTGGTAAATTATTAATCTTTTCTTTTAGCGATGAGGCCGATATGTTTCTGCTCGCTCACCTCAAGATGACCGGGCAGTTTATATACGTTGATGACGACGGAGCGTTAAGTGGTGGTGGACATACTATGGCTGAAAGTGATGTGACCGACTTGCCGGGGCGTCATACGAGAGTGACATACCATTTTACTGATGGCAGTGCCCTACACTTTAACGACATGCGATTATTTGGCTACACCAAGCTCGCTACCGCTGCCTCCATGCAGAAAGCTCGAGCTGGGTTCGGACCGGAACCAATTGATCCAGACTTTGATTGCGAATGGTTCGCAAACACCCTACGTCAGAAAAAATCCCTTGTAAAAGCCGCACTCCTCGATCAATCATTTGTGGCCGGTCTTGGTAATATCTATGTGGACGAGGCACTGTGGCGGGCCGAAGTCCGGCCCACCAGGCGAGCCAACAAAGTTACCAAGTCCGAAGCGGCGGCGCTCTGCGCCGCCACTGGTGCTGTGATGCGCGAATCTATTGCCTCAGGCGGTACAACCTTTAAAGACTTTCTTGATACTGGTGGAGCGTATGGCAACTTCACTGACTGCCTCAAAGTATTTGGACGAAACGGCCAGACTTGCGAACGCTGCGGCACTATCATCAAAAAGATTCGCGCTGCTGGTCGCGGTACCCACTATTGCCCCGGCTGCCAAACATAACTAGACTTCACTATACAGCCATCGAATAAAAAAGTAGGACCTTACTTAAAATTAGGCTCAAGACCCTTGCCAGTACTAAACTAAAATACCGGCACCGCAACATACGTCACCCCAGCAGTGTAATCACCGGCGGGTTGGAGTTCTCTAACTTGGAGTTTAAAGACAATATCGTGGACTTCGTTTGTAACAGGGATAGTACTATGCATAATTTCAACCGGGCCCGGTTCGGGTGCCGCATACGAGTCAGAGGGAGAAAAACGCGTTGAACCATCAGCTAAAATGTCATCCCCTGCATGATAACCAAAGCAACCAGCCGCACTACCAGAACAACCCGACGACCATCCCACAGGACTGGCGTTAGTTCCAGTAATACCCGCTACTTCTGTACCATACGTATTTGTGAGACTTTGATCAAACAAGAGGAGCATTTGGTAGCCTTGGGTAGCGTTTGACGATACGGTCAAGCGGTGGGCGGCTTCGATCTGATCGTCAACGGTAACGGTACCAAAGCTAACGGCGGTTGGTTCGGTATCGACGTCGGTGGTGACGCCTTCGGTTATTGTTGAAGAAGCGACACCATCGATGGTGAAGGAGAGGGTGGCGCCTTCGGTTACCACACTTGGGTACGTACTACTCGCAAGTACTTCAACTCCATTCGTGGCGTCAACCAAGCGGAAGTAATACACCGCATTAGCACGAGCACCGTCATGCTGCAGAGTAAATTCATGTTCTGTCACAGCAAATGCAGCGTGAGTAAATGGTCCCGTCAAACCTTCTGCTTCATTGTGTGTTCCACAACCATCTCCGACACCTCCCACACACGAATCAATCCCACCTAATACCGGCGTGGTGATTACATCGTTATCGTCATCGACTCCATCAGCATAACACCACAGCTTCCCACCAGTACAAGACGTGGTCGCCGTCAATGTTGTGCCCCCATCAATAAAATCAGAGTATTCTGAGTACTGAAGATTAAATTTAATTCCGGCCCCAGCGGCACCTTCAATTTCTGCGACCGCTACTCGTAGCTTAAGTATTTCACCAACTGTGACATCAATTGGAGCGGTATTAGTAGCCGCTACCGCAGTAACGGGAGTTTCGTTCGTCTCGTCGTCAAACCAACGCCAGTCACTAGAAATAGGCGTATAGCCAGAGGTCCGCACCGTTGGATAATTGTCGTAACCGGTTAGTTCAGTACCGTCACTCTCGATCATGCGGAAGCAATAACTACTTTTTTGAAGAGCACCGTTATTTTCTACTACCCAGTCATATTCGACATCTTCTCCGATATCGACTGTATGTGGGTTGAGGGCTGAATTATTCGCTTCTTCGTAGGTACCAGCCACATCAGATACTGAGAGATTTAACCGCCCCGGCGCCGGAGTACTGGTCGCTAGCTCAGTACCATCAACGGGACTTCCGTTATAACCCCGCCAAATGGCTCCGCTTCCGATACCGCCAACATCGTTCCAGCTTGAAATGGCCGAACACGACGATACACGTCGACCATATTGCAATTTAAAGGTCTGACTATTCTGCACTAGCGTGGCATTATTAATAAACAACGACATGCGCAGGCGTGTTCGTTCACCTTGCCCGAGCGGTTCATCTAGGTCAGTCATGGCTTCGTTTTCACCAAGGTCAGCTGCCCCAGCCGGCCACGGATCAGTCGGATCAAGTTCATCATTATCAGCATACAACCGATAGTAATTTTGCCTGACTGAAAGCTCTGCCACTGGCCATTCCACTACTGCCGTCCGGAATGTCTGGAATTGTCCGGTGTCACTGCGCCATAATTCATATTCAGTGGTACTGATAATTCGTGGCGCCAAGATTGGGCGCGGGAACGCAGTTCCCGCGCCAGTACTTTCATTAGTCACCCAAATCGACGCGTTAGTGACATTACTTAACGTCCCTTCAATTAAAATAGTATCAGCGCGCGGCTCTACAGTTTCGTTATTATCTAATTGATCATCAGACCGGTAGACTGCCATAGCCCCATCACCGGTTTGGGTATTTTCAATCACCCACGCCACTGAATAATGCAGACTTGGTGTATCAACGGCATCTAACGGTCCTTGCAAGAAAAAAGAGATAGCACCAATACTCGACAACCACACCTGATGACCGTACTCGTTCAACCCTGCCTCTCCTCCGCCCACGCGCTTTTGCGCGTGTACAAACGCCCGAGTTGGACTGTTAACACTCGTAATCGGTTCAATTTCAGTATCATTGGCGGCTATATAATTATGTTCAACTCGCTGTATCTTCCAGTTTGCGCCGGTAAACTCGACCACCGCATAGCTGACACCGGCCCGCAAGCTATCTGCATCTCCTCGCTGAAAGACTGGGACGCTACTAGTAGAACTCCAAGCCGCCGTTGATAACCCATCATTGTATTGACTGTCAGAACCAGCAGTTGAAGTCGCTGGGTTAATTTGACCCGTAATAAACACCACTACGTCAGTATCGTCTACGACAGACGTGGGTGTTCCGGTGGCGAATAATCCAGTTGGCGTGTATGCAACTGTATTTTGACTCCGCACAATCATCTCGTTGTCAGCAGCATCAAGTCCAATGTATTCAATAATTTCCCAGTTTACGCGCGTTGTATTTCCGGCTGTTTCTGGCCTTGCAATCGTGATACTCTCCATGATGTTTTCGCCATTTTCAATGTAGGCAGTTACATCGTCAGCTGCAAACGTACCACCACCGGTATCATTACCACCACCAGTTAATTGTGAGTTAGTGATGCGGATAAACGCTGTCGACGAAGAGCGTGGTGCAGTATAGTTGGAACCAGCCACTAACGTGGTGCTGGTGCCGGAGATTTGTACTGTACCTTGCTGAATGGAAAAGTCTTGGAGCTGACGGGTAGTAAGCTCTGGGTACCTTGTGTACGTCGGCAGTGGCGTACCGGCGTTAGTAACGCGAAAACAATACGTCGTTTCAAATGCCGCTTGATCGGTACTTTCAACTGCGTACTCCAACTCAACAAAGTCTGGTGGCCCCAGGGTGATTGAACCAGTCTGTGACGCTAACTCGCGTTGTCCACCGTTTGGAGTTTCAAATACACTATTAGGATTAGTAATACCTCCCAAAGATAGCGACAAGTCAATTGTATCGTCACCTTCAACTAAGTTTGAACTTGAGGCCATAGTAAAGGCCACTCCCGTGGTGACATCCTGCCAACCAGCCACATCTTCACAAGTGGTTACCTTGGTACCATATTCAATCCGAAACTGTTGGGCGCTTGAGGTAGCCGTTCCGGCGTTTGACACCGCTACTCGAATGCGCTGAATCGCCCCCGGTATCACATCGATAATTGGAGTGTTTTCAGAACCAACACTCGAACTAGCGGTTGCCTCAGTGCCATTATTACTCCGGAAATGATATCCGGTCTGGACTAACGCAGCGGCCGCAACCGTAGTTGATCCAGTAATGGCTATCGCACTCCCCGGCCCGACTGAGCCACTACTGACTGTCACATCAGCGGACGGATTCGTAATCTCAATATCAATAGTCTCACCGTTAGCAGCACTGGTTGTTACGTCAAAGACCGGATAGAGACACAGGGTCGATGTAGTGGCTATCAATACACTATCGGTAAAGGTTGACGTACCATTAGCGCTACTAAATCCATCAGTATCGGTCACCCCAAACTGCAGCTCGGTACCGGCGTATGATTCACTTTGGCAATTGTATGGCGCCGATGTGTCTAACTCATAATACAGTGCAATATTATCAAGCCCTACCGCAGCATCAATCGAGCCAGTCTCTGCAATAGTGACACTAGAAACAGTGCGCGTTGCCACGTTATCCGCCACCACCAATGTACCACCCACATGCGTGTCGACGTCACCGGCTGCGACACTTGTTGCCTGGGTTCCGGTCGCACTCACGGTTACATCAGCATTCAAAGTCGCCTCTGGATACACTGCATAGTTACGCAGTGGTGTACCGGCGTCAGTGAGACGAAAACAATACGCCACTCCTTCGGTGGTAGTTGCGGTAGCCTGGATGGCATACTCTACTTCCACCCAATTATCATTAGTAATTGTATCACCGAGAAATTCTCCCACTGGTTCCTGAAATGAGATAGCAGCTACAGGTTCCCAAGTATGAGCCCGATCTCCAGTAGTGGCACCGTCTTCGTCGTACGCTGCACTCACGCCACTAGCAGTAATCGCTGTGCCAGTATGACGAAGCACTGTCGCTCCGTTTCCTCCTTGTTCAGCGCCTTGCATCAAGACCGTTACCTGTGGCGCACTGGAGAAACTAGAAAAAAACGTGACTGTTCCCGGAGTACTATTAATGATGTCATCCGGGCTAACAACCACATCAAAGTCATCGCCATTATGCGACCCATGCCCTTGTTCAAACGCAATTACGTCAATGTCTTCAGTATATGCACCAATAGCTTCATGCGACCGACCAATATAGACTCCGGCACTGGTGTTGGTCGGTGGGGTGCCACGAGACACTCCGTCACTCACATGTGCCATCATCCAATCAGGACTGTTGTAGGAAGAGATGGTAGCAATCACAGCCGGGGCTCCCGAGAAACTGGTTGGCCAGTTAAATTGATCACCGTTACTAGTGTCATACTCACCTAAATCATCAGCGTCACTGTCACCATTAACTTCAGAAATATTTTTGGTTGAAGTCGCAATCACCAGACGAGTACCGGCGCCATCTTGAATATTCCACGTCCCTGCTTCCATCACCAAATAGTCAACCACCGTCGAACCAGTCACCGACGAATCGTTGTTGTCAGTCAACAAATCAAAGCTCGTGCTCGTCTTGGCTGTGACTCGTGGCGATCGAAACACATCAGTGCTGCGATTGTATCGCACCGAGGCCACTACCACTGGTTCAATATAGGTACCAATCAAGTTAATGGTAGTACTTGCACCATTGGTGACGGTAGTAGTCCCATACTCACCAATTTGTTCAAAGTCCCCATACGTAATTTCAAGCGCGCCAGTCTCGGAACTAGTATCAAGCAATCCACCGTTGGGAGTTAAAAAAACCAGCGCAGGATCACCGACCCCCCCGGACGAGGTGGCGATATTAGTTGTATTGGCCCCATTAGTGATATTGCTGGAATCAAATAGATTCCAATCGTCGTCTGCCCCATCGACATCAGCCCAACCAGTTGCTAAAGCACAAGTGCCAGCCTTTTCTGCAAATTCTAGTCGTAAGTTGACCGTATCACTCCCGGTCCCCGGCGCATAAACTCCCAAACGCAAACGCTGCGGAGTGGTTGAAGAAAAACTCAAGGCTGGGCTGTTTGGTATACCACCCGTTACCGAAGTCGCTCCAGTCTCATCACCATCATCATTTCTCCAATGATAGCCATACTGGGTTAGTTCTGGATCTACGACCGTCGTCAAAGTAGAATTACCCACCGCAGCAGCCGGACCAATGCTCGCACCACCTGTCACTACGATATCGTTTGTTGGGTCAGCAATTGAAATATTGAGTGTCTCACTATCATTCACTCCAGATAATGTATCGAGAACTATGTATCCACAAAAGGCTTGGGTGGTACTGATACTAACGCTACCAGTAAACGAAACCGTTCCATTAGCAGCCGTAAAACCGTCAGTATCAGTGCTGCCAAATTGACTTTCACCACCACTGTATGATTCGCTCGCACAATCATACGGTAGCGATGTATCTAAATCATAGAACAACTTGATATTATCAATATCATTCGCCGCATCGACCGTACCTGATTCCGTAAAAATTAAGTTTGTGACGTTTCTAGCGCTTGAGTTTTCGTTTATAACGAATGTATTGCCAATATAGAAATTTGATGTACTCGGATTAACTGTCTCAACCTGTTCGCTTAGGTCAGACGCGGTGACATCAATCTGGGCCAATGAAGCTAAATCAATGGCTTGGAGAGCAATTTGTCCGGCCGGGAACACTGCGTTGGGGGTACCACCAGATTCGTCGGATTGTAGTACTTCAATATATTGTCCCCCAGTGAGTCCGTTGAGCAAAACCCCACCAGACGAACCGGACGTAAACGCGTCATCAGCGCCTTGGTCACCACGGTTAAAGCTGCCGTGCCCGCCATAATCAACCACCGTACTACCGTCAATCTGCCACTCAATCCGAGGAACATTACGGTCAGTCCCGCTCGTTCGACTGGTATAAACGGTAGAAAAGAACAAATAGTCACCTGCTGTATCGACGGCAATGCGCGAGTTGTTGGTGGTAGTCGAATGTGTGTACGTATCGCTCGAGATTGACAGTTGATCATTCCAATTCAAGGTTGACCGGGCCGACGTAAGGGTTTGTGAAGCACCGGTTGAGGTAAGTGAGATAAACTGCGCACTAGCCGGCAACGCCATCATGGAGAGCGCTGTCTCGTCCGCGACTATTTCAGTTGTTACGCCAGTGACACTTTCGCGACGCACTTGAATCGTAAAGATTTGATCTGACGCCGAGGTTTTTTCAATAATGCCAGTGTACACAAGCGTACCAGTAAACGCACCCCCTGGACCAGCCGCATTGGCCGCATCACCACGTAAGTACGCAGTACTTTTAGTTCCAGACACCTCACTACCATCAAGTGCTAAGCGCATCTCGTAGTTCTGGCGATTAGAATTACCCGAACTATCATACAAACGCACGTTTGCTGTCACTAAAAACTTCTTACCCACAGCCCCCTTGAGCGTCACATCAGTTGCGGTGGAAGAAGCCGTGTAAGCAAATGAACCAGTGTCTACTTCCTCGGCTGTGTCAAAGACCACGTCAGTGAAGCTCGTGTTGCCGCTTATATCGCTGCTGTCAGTACTTTGGTGAATGCGAAGATAATCAAAACTATCATTTAATTTTAAAACACTAACACCGTTGGTGTTGGGCCGGATATTACTACCCACTGTCGAATTAGTTTCATCTCGTCTAATGACCACATTTAGATCATCGCCAGCGCTCGCATCTATGATGGCACCACCGGCCGCATACGCTTCAAGGTCTTCGCCACTGGCGTCCCGAAAGTAACCTCCCCCACGGCCATATTCGATACCCGATCCATTCAAAGTCAAATACGTCTCAAAAGAACGTCGATCAGCACCAGTACTGGTACCTTTCTGAGCCCAGGCGTTGTAGAGCACCAAGTATTTGCCACCTTCAGCTAAATCTATACTGGAATCATTACCTGCTAGGGTGATATTGCCGCTTTCTACCACTGGTGTATCCCACGTTATATTCAGTGGCGTTGCTGTAACTGTTTCGGTCCCGGTCGTCTCTTTAAAAATCGAATAATCTCCTGTTAAGGCTTCGGCACGGGGTAATGCAGCAGAAAAATCCCCAAACTGTAACCACCCCACATCGAGCATGAACACCGAAAATACCAACAGGTACGCAACAACGACCCGTCCAATTTGACGCGTTTTTTGAGAGCTCATACCAAGCATGAACAATTCTATTATACGTTGAAATATAATGATTTTCAGGTAATTAATGGGGAGAGTATAGAAAACAGTGCGGCGGCCAAAGGCCGCCGCACTGTTTTCTCTCACCTAGGCTCTATACAGCGTCAAAAGCGCTCTTTAGCTCAGCTTTCGCTGCTTCTAAACCAGCTTCAAAATCAGCTTTAGCAGCTTCAACCGCTGCTTGCATGACCGTTTTAGCGGCGTCAAAATCTTCACGTAATGTAAAGGCTTCACGGGTTCCAGCCACATCTGTGCGGGCAGCTTCAAGCGCTGCCTTTAAATCCGCTCGAACTACAGCTACGTCTACATCATCCGCTTCACACGCCGCGGCGACATCCGCAAAAGCTGCCTCGATTGCTGTCGTAATTTCGGCCGCCACCATGTCTGTCGCGTCACTAAGTTCAGATTTCAGAGCTTCTACAGTACTTTCAAATACAGCCACCGCTGCGTCTACTGCCGCTCGACGCTCAGCAGTCAAGTCCTCAACCGTTGCTTTAAATGCAGCGACTGCAGCAACCTGTTCATCCGTAGTGGCGGCTGCCTCTAATCGTTCGTATCGAACATCTCGGACAGCATCAGCTTTATCTCGATTGGTTTCTAGTCGAGCTAAGCGATCTTCTTTGCGAGTTTCAACACTCGCGCCTCGTCCAGCTTGATTGTCACCACGCTTGGCTTTTCGCTCTGCGACAGTAGCCGCCATTCGTTCTTTTACAGTATCGAGATTACTACAAAATGCTGCTCCGGCTGCGCCGGCAGCCCGTATACCAACTTCTCGTTCACCTGGTGTCTGCGCTGCTGCACTAAAGACAGGTATTAATACTGCAGTAATAACTACAGCTACGACCAATTTTTGTACAGAAATACTAGAAGTCATATGATTCGGTTAGAGCGTCTAATCCAGAATCGTCAAACGCACTGTCTGCGTCGTACGATTCGTCGGTTTCGGCAAACCCATCCAGCGCTGCGTCAACTGAGGCAGCTGCATTGGCACTGGCGGCTGGGGTGGCAGCGGCTGGAGCGGTGGTTGGTACTGCGTCAGCTGTCCCAGTGTCAGTGGTCGCAGCAGGCGCAGCGGTCCGATCTGCATCTACCTCTGCCTCGGTAGTGCCATCCTCATTCACTTCACTCACTGGTTCATTGGTGTCAGTTGCATCTTGCCCGGTATACCAAAAAAACAGTCCGCCAAGGGCAATCACTACAATTGCTATTATTACTTTAGAATTCATGATTTTATTACATCTAATAAGTACTGGTCTCCCAGCTACAAATCTAATCTTATGGTACTACAATAAATAATTTTATCTCCTGGTCTTTTCAACAGTCACTCGCATAGCACAGTACCCTAATCATTCTCCTGCAACATCGTATCTTTTACGTAAAAAATTAATCAATCAAATTTAATTCAGCCAGAACAGGAATAATAGTATCTTTAATCTGTGGTGTTACTGCATAGTCTGAAACAGTCTGACTATTTACCCAGGCCAACTCAGCTGTGTTGCCGCCAAGCGTGAATTCGATTGGTTGTTCTATCGACACTTCATAACCACGCAGCACTACTGTATCTCCCGGGTCTCCTGCAGCGGGAGTAGGGGCCAAATCAAATAGGACGTCGGGCTCAGTGTCTAGCATTATTCCAAGTTCAGTTTTTAGATGTCTACGCAAGGCATCTATGTCTGATTCACCAGCTACTACCCTGCCACCAACGTTCTTGAAAAATGTTTCTTCAGCGTCACGCGCTACTAAATATTTTCTATCCCTAATGATTACTCCTACTGGTTTTAGAATTTCCATAGTAAAACGATAACAAGTTGTCACTGACTGTCAAGGATTGTTTTGATTTTCTTTTGAATTTCGATTGCGCGGGATTTTTGTGGTGATTCAACCACAAACTTGAGGGCGTCCTCGGTAACGCTAGGCTTTACCGTAAACCAAACATCTTCGTACGACATCATAAGACCGTCAAACATGTCGCTTTTCTGCGGTGGTTCGGTAAAGGCTGCTTTGACTGCCTGCATTGCTAGCTTTTTATTGGCGACAGGAACTAAGATTTCTTCTGTTTGGTAGTAGCGATCAAATGGTTTGATAATTTGGGAGAATGTTTTACCAGCCGCTATTCCCTCTCCAACGACTTCAGCGATCCGTAGGAGCGTAATAATACCTGAGTCAGTAAAATAGTTGCTCTTAAAATAGAAATGAGCAGAGTGCTCACAAGCGAATCGTGCGTCGTGCTGACGCATGAGCCGTTTAATAAAGGCGTGCCCGACAGGCGCTCGCTTGAGCGTGCCGCCGCCAGCACGGACAGCTTCTTCGTAACTTCGACTAGTGAAATTAGTGTAGACGTATTTCTCCCCTGGATAGCGTTTGAGCATCAGGTCGGCAATTAACGCCCCAATTACTGCACTATTGATATAGCGACCCCGCTCATCAAAGAACGCAATCCGGTCGGCGTCTCCGTCAAAGGCCACCCCAAAGTCTGGTTGGAGCTTTTTAATAGCTGCTTTAATTGGTTTTTGGTTCTTGATTAACGTGGGGTTAGAGTCACGATTGGGAAAGGTGCCGTCCAATTCAAAAAAGAGCGGATGCACGGTAATCGGCAAACCCTGCTCGAGAATCGGGGCGAGTGTCGTTGCCATACCGTTTCCAGCATCAACCACCAAGTTGATGGGGCGAGGTGTCTTGATGGCAGTAAATTGTTGTAAATATTTTTTGTAGGCAGCAGAAATTGATTTTTTACTCAACTTCCCCCGTCGTTTCACTGACTTGTATCTACCTGCAACAACTAGTTTTTCAATCTCGTTTAACCCCGTTTTGTCGGTCAGTGGGATACCTTGTGGTTCAACCAGCTTTAATCCGTTGTATTCTCTGGGATTATGTGAGGCGGTAATCATGACGCCCGGTAGATTGAGTGAGCCAGAAGCAAAATACATCGCTGGAGTGCCAACCAGGCCGATGTCTACGACATCGGCCCCAGCGTCCAAAACCCCCGCCACAAAAGCCTGCCGCAGAGTCGGCGACGACACGCGCATATCACGCGCTACTATCATTTTTTTGTATCCAAACTGCTCTATAAACGCTCGGGCGACACGGTACGCCACCACCTCATCAATTTCACTTGGATACACTCCTCTAATGTCTGCGGACTTAAACGCTTTTTTATACTCACTTGGCAATTCCTTGGTTAGCATATCTATTTTAGTAACTTCTTCCAGTCGGCCACAAACTTTTCTACCCCCTCATCTACCAATTGGTGCGACACATCAAATGATTTCCAGTCTGCTGCTAAATTAAGTGCTTCATACGGAATAGTGGTCAGCTCCCCGGCATCATACTGGTAGTCCGGTCCTGGCATAGGCATGCCCGAGGCAGCCCACGGCTGCAATACTTTGAATGGTGCCGTAATAATATCTACGTCCAACGCGTAGCAAGCCATCAAATGCTCCTGACTCCGAATACTAGCTGCCAGCACTTCAATGTGACCGTCGCTACCTGCAAACATCGTTTGGATATTCCGTATCCCCGACATACCATCTTGCCCCTTATCATCAAATCGACCAATAAACGGCGAGAGAAACACGTCACCAGTCTTCGCGCCACGGGTAGCAGCGTATACAGCAGCCGCTTGTTGCTCGGTAAAACATAACGTCATGTTCAACCGTAAGCCATCTTTAGTGAGCTCTGCCGCGGCTTTAAGCCCCTCTGGGATGGTTGGAAGTTTAATATGTGCGTTCTGTATCCACTCATTCATCTCGTAGGCCTGTGCCTGCATAGTTTCAGCTAACGTCTCGTAATCAGCGTACACTTCAATCGATACTGACTCTTCAACTAACTCGCTAATTTCTTGCACAATATCCTTGTATAGTGCATTAATTTCATCAGTGGTAAACAACTCGCCGCGTTCAACGCGGGCCACTACCGCTGGACTCTTGGCTACTAAACTTGGATTTGTCGTCTGCCCGACAATCGGCACCCCGAGCGCGAGTAACTCCCTGGTTTCTGCTGGATCACCACTATCAAGAAAAAGTCTGGTTGCCATAGATATGTATTAATCTGCTACGAAATAATTGTACCATCAGGCACGTATTCACCAGTATCTGTTATTATTACAAACATCTATGACACACGTTTCACTGTTGATTATCGGGAGCGGTACTGCGGCTACTAACGCCGCTCGTGCCGCCATGAAAGCTGGCGCGACTGACATTATTATCGTCCACAAGCCTGGGTTGATTAATACTTGTGTGGAAGAAGGCTGCATGCCAAGCAAGAGCATCTTGGCCGGTGCTCACCAAGGTGAAGACATCGCGGTCGTGTTAGAGACTCGCGACGCTCACATTGCGCGCCTCCGTACCGCCCTGACCGATGGTTTTACTGAAAATGGCTTCACCATTGTTATAGGTACAGCGACATTCCGCAGCGATACTGTGGTGGTAGTCACAAACGACACTGGAGAAACACTGTACCAAGCTGACAAAATCATCATCGCTGCCGGCTCAAGTCCATTTGTGCCGCCCATCCCTGGCCTCGACCCAGTGCATAAACATATATTAGTCAGCGACGAGGTGGTTTCTGACCGCGCCACGTTTGCATCCGTACCACATAATGTGTTGACAATTGGAGGCGGCCCCATTGGACTCGAACTATCGACTTTTTTCCATGACATGGGCAGTCATGTAGACGTCTTGCAACGTGGACAGCCACTCGGACTATTCGATCCTGAATTTGGTGCCGAACGTTTACGTGCCTCACAAGATCCCAA
Organism: uncultured Candidatus Saccharibacteria bacterium; assembly: GCA_964352875.1. GTDB lineage: Bacteria > Patescibacteriota > Minisyncoccia > Phycocordibacterales > UBA918 > OLB19. The sequence continues at coordinate 22,891 of CAYGTP010000004.1, read as the reverse complement.
GAGTTTTCCCATTCTTATCAATGCCCAGCTCCAAAAAGCCGTCCCGGACGAGACTGGCGTCATGTGCACCATTACCTGCGGTGAAACAACCTATGATAAACATTACAGTAAAGTATTGGTTGCCACGGGCCGACACAGTAATGGGAATCAACTAGGCCTGGACAATACCACCATAGCGCTCGACGAGCGTGGCAATATTACGCATGACCAGCACATGCAGACTTCGGTTCCCCACATCTACGTAGCTGGGGATGTCACTGGACATCACCAAATCTTGCACTTTGCCGCCGCCATGGGCAAAGTTGCTGGCCACAATGCCGCCAACGACGATGGAATGATCATGGACTACGACAAGCACATGCTGGCGGTATCCTTTGACCAATTTCCGTCAGCGTTAGTAGGTCTTACCGAAACCGAAGCCAGAAAGCGGGGTATGACAGTCGTCACCGCCACTAAAGCCTTTAATAGTATTGGGCTTGGTATTTTGAAGCGCCAGGAGTACGGATTATGGAAACTGGTGGCAGAGCAAGCCACCGGCAAAATTATCGGTTCCCAAGTACTTGGACCAGATAGTGCTGGAGAACTAGTGCAACTCTTGGTACCATTGATTCACAACGAAAATACTGTTTGTGACATTCTCAATATGACTTGGTACCACCCAACCTACGCAGAGATTCTGTATTCTTTAGCCAGAGATATTGCTCATGATGATGCGATATTCTGCCCGGGGGTGTAGAATAGCAAAATGAAAGCTGTTGTGGTCGCTATCTTGTTGTTTATTTTATTAATGATTCTTAACGCCTTTGTTTCGTAGCTACTCATGGAATACCTTATAGCGCTCTTTCTAATAGCTTGTTCGGCTCTATTTTCTGGACTAACGCTTGGATACTTTACCCTCGACACTCATACTCTCAAACGCCAAGCAGCGTTGGGTGATAGTAATGCCGCCGCAATTTACCCGATCCGACTGCGCGGCAACTATCTCCTTACTACCTTGTTGTTTGGAAATGTGGCGGTCAACACTGCCCTGTCTATTTATCTTGGCACAATCGCCAGCGGAGTTGTTGCTGGCGTCGTTGCCACGAGCTTAATTTTTCTCTTTGGAGAAATCATCCCCCAAGCCGTCATTTCCCGCCATGCACTCATGTTTGGTGCCAAAGCTGCCCCGGTTGTACGGATACTGATGGTTATCACCAGTCCGGTTTCGTTTCCTATTGCCTATCTACTTGACCGGTTTTTGGGTGAAGAAATGCCCCGCATGCATAGTAAGCAAGAAATTATGCAGATTGTCTCTGAGCACGAAGATTCAGAGCATAGCCCCATTGACGAAGACGAGGAACGAATCGTGCATGGAGCACTCAAGTTTTCTCACCAACGCGTACTGGATGTAATGACTCCATTAAAAGATGTCGTAATGTTTTCTGCCGATCAGCGACTGACTCATGAATTTTTTGAATACATTACGGACGAAGGGTTTTCCCGTTATCCAATTTATCAAGACACCAAAGACAATATAGTTGGCATGCTCTACGCCAAAGATTTACTAACTGAGGACGACAATATCACCATCATCGAGACCGAAGAGGCATTTGATCCAGAGTACCTCCGGGTCAAACCAGACGAGCTACTAGACATCGTGTTGGCTAAAATGCTGAAACAAAAACGTCATATTGCGCTTGTCTATAGTAAACGACTGCCCACCGGCGTCATCACCCTCGAAGATATTATTGAAGAAATTATCCAGTTTGAGATTGAGGATGAAGACGATTAGATTGATTTAATAGCTATTTTGTGTTCTAATTAAATTTAGAAACGCCGTCCACAGTGGGCGGGGTTGCGCCAAAGAAGCGCACAATCGGAGGCAGGACGATGATCAAAATTTTTTTGACTCTGTCGTTTATCGTGGCACAGCTGACCGGTGGGACTCCCCTTTGGTCAGATAATCCCCTGGCGGACAGCTGGGAGATTATCACCATAAGTATCAACGATGAAGGTCGTTGTTACGTTGAATTAAAACTATCTGAGCAAGAAATGGAGCCGGGGACCATCATCATCCCTGGACATTCAGTGCCGCTCAGGTACGAATATTTCATTGACGAACCTCATTTCTGCGGGTATCGGTCACCGTACACCGATACTTCGATCAATCTGCTCTTACTGAATTTCGGAAAGTAAGAGCGCCATGACTGGGGTGGAGCCATGGGCTCCACCCCAAAACCGTGCTAGGCTGCAACAATATGTTGCGGCATTTTGTATTAGAAAAACGAGTGGGAGAAACCCCGCTCGACTGCATCGAAGCCTATCGGGCTACTCAGCCCGAGCTGGCTGGTATACCACTAGCCTATGCCGGTCGGCTGGACCCAATGGCGTCTGGAAAATTATTAGTCTTGGTTGGGGACGAATGTAAGCGGCAAACTGAATACCACGGGCTCGATAAAGAATACGACTTTCAGATCTTACTTGGGGTACGAAGTGATACCGGAGATGTGTTAGGAATTGTAGAAGCCAGCGGCGGCAGTGCGGCACTGAGCGCA